>JAAYFR010000261.1 GCA_012728155.1 Bacteroidales bacterium
CTGTCTAATAGTGAAGTCTTTCCATGGTCTACGTGCCCCATCACCGTGACGATGGGAGGACGAGGCTTCAGATCTTCGGGTGCATCCTCCTGCTCGGCAATCGCTTCGATTACATCGGCACTTACGTATTGGGTCTTGAAGCCATACTCCTCTGCAACAATGTTGATGGTTTCTGCGTCGAGACGCTGATTGATAGCCACCATTACCCCCAAACTCATACAGGTGGAGATAACATTGGTGACAGGGACATTCATCATATTGGCTAAATCGTTTGCTGTAACAAACTCTGTCAGCTGCAATATACGGCTCTCCTTTTCCTGCTGTTTGAGTTCTTCCTGCTGCTTTTGAGCACTGGCTTCACGTTTTTCACGCCGATATCTTGCTCCAGCTTTTTTCCCCCTCTTTTCTGTAAGGCGCGCTAATGTCTCTTTTATCTGTCTTTGTACATCCTCTTCACTGACTTCGGCCTTCAGCGGTTTTCTGAGCGATATTTTTTTCACATTGCTCCTAGAACCCTGATTGTAGGTGGTTGGCTTGTCGATATTAACTTGGGCTGAACGGATCCGTTTTCTTTTTTTCTTTCCGCTATCGCTGTCGCTCTCAGAAATATTTGGCTGTTTTTTCTTTTCATCGATAGCCTCTTTCTTCAGTTGTTTTACCTTCTCTTCTTTCAACTTCTTATTGTCAAGGAGTTTCTGTTCGCGTTCAAGACGTTCTTTTTTTCGTTGTGTTCTCGATTTTCTGGGTGGTCGGGTGCGATCATTGATAGAATTCAGGTCGATAGATCCCTTTACCACAATGTTGGATTCCAATTTATTGTCATGTAACCGGAATAGAGGGTCGGACTTAGTCTCACCAGATTTTTCTTCTTCAGATTTATCCTTATCTGACGCTACATCCTTGATTTTAGGAGTAGATTTGGATTTCGTTTTCGTCACTATCTTTTCCGGCTCGGTTGTTTTTGTCTCTGTCTGATCTATTCTCTTTTCTTCTTTTCCTTTGGATTGCTCTTCTGTTTTTTCCTTTGGACTCTTGTCTGTTTCTTCTTCGGATTTCTCGACCGACTGAGGCAGGGGAGCCTCTTTAACCGGAGTCTCTTCAGCCGGAGTCTCTTTAACCGGAGTCTCTTCAACCGGAGACTTTTCAACCGGAGTCTCTTTAACCGGAGTCTCTTCGACCGGAACTTCTTCGACCGGACTCTTTTTTTCAATTTCCGGCTCAGGCTGTAAGCTCACTTCCTTCTCCTCTTCCTTCGGCTCTTCAATCTTCGGTTCACTTTTCTTTTTATGAAGGTTATCGAGATCTATAGTATCTACAACAAAGACTTGAGGTTTCAATTCTTCCGGCACCTCTGTCTCTATAAACTCTTTTTCTACTTTCTTTTTGGAGACTTGTTGTTCTGAAAGTTCATACCCTGGTATGGCTACTGTCTCTCGTTTTTCTTCACGACGATGCAATTTCTCGAGGGTGATAGTCGCTTCTTTACGAATATTCTTGTCTTTGCCGAATTCGGTAATCAGCATATCATACTGTTCATCCTCAATCTTCACATTGGGATTTGCTTCTATTTCGATACCTTTCTTGTGCAGAAATTCAACAAGTGTATTGATTCCTACATTTAAAGTTTTTGATGCTTTTATTAGTCTTACAGGCATATATTTCTCCTAACCTTTACTCTCTTTTTATTTTGTGAACAGTATGTCTATAATTTTGCTGGTGATTGGATTGGGGTTAATAGTTTTCCTCTTCCCCTTTTTCCATCTCTCCATCCATCTCTGTATCCATCGCTACATATGAATCCGTATCTTTGCTGGCATCTGTATCTGACTCTAGCTCCATGTCTGCATCGATATCGGTCTCTCTATCCATATCTGTGTCGTCATCTTCTTCAAACTCGTAGCGTAAGATGGCCAATACTTCATCTACTGTACTCTCTTCCAGGTCGGCCTCCCTGATAATTTTTTCACGTCCCATTGCGAGCACGTTCTTGGCAGTGGAGCAGCCGATCTTCTTCAATTGGTCGATTACCCACCCATCCACTTCGTCGCGGAACTCATCCAGGTAGATATCCTCTTCATCCGTTTCATCAATGATGTCACGGAATACTTCAATATTATAACCGGTGAGCATGGAAGCCAGTTTGATATTGGCTCCCCCCTTGCCAATGGCAAGCGAGACCTCCTCGGGATTGAGGAAAACTTCGGCACGCCGTTCTTCCTCCCTTACGGTGATAGAATTGATCCTTGCCGGACTCAATGCCCGCTGGATATAGAGGGTTGTATTGTTGGTATAATTGATCACGTCAATATTTTCATTGCGCAATTCACGAACAATACCGTGAATGCGGAATCCTTTCATTCCCACACAGGCACCAACCGGATCGATACGGTCATCGTAAGCTTCTACCGCCACTTTGGCCCGCTCACCGGGGATACGGGCAATACCTTTGATGGTGATCAGCCCATCTGCAATCTCCGGAATCTCCTGTTCAAACAGCCTCTCAAGAAATACGGGTGATGTACGTGAAAGGATGATCCTGGGGTTGTTATTCTTATTTTCAACCCTTGCTACCACTGCACGGGCATGTTCTCCTTTCCGGAAAAAATCGCTGGGTATCTGTTCCGTCTTGGGCAGAATTAATTCATTATGCTCATCGTCGAGCAGCAGCAACTCCTTTTTCCATATTTGATAGACCTCGCCGGATACAATTTCGCCTACCTTTTCTTTGTATTTGTTGTAGAGGTTGTCTTTTTCCAGTTCCAATATCTTGGAGGCCAATGTCTGCCTGAGATTCAAGATAGTGCGGCGGCCAAAGTGTTCGAGCGACACCTCGTCGGTGACCTCTTCGCCCACCTCAAAATCCTCATCAATCTTTTGTGCTTCCGACAGGCTGATTTCTAAATTGGGATCCTCCAGTGCATCATCTTCCACAACCATCCTGTTGCGCCAGATTTCCAAGTCACCTTTGTCGGGGTTGATGATGATATCGTAATTTTCATCCGTACCGCTATTTTTGGAAATAACATTGCGGAACGATTCTTCAAGCACGCTGATGAGTGTGGCTTTATCGATATTCTTCAGCTCGTTGAATTCAGAAAATGTATCGATGAGACTGATGGTTTCTTTTTTCTTACCCATATTTTATTTAAATCGTATAAGATATTTTGTTTGTTTTACTTCATCAAACGTGATGTGGATATCCTCCTCCACTTCAATTTTACGTTTGGCACCTTCGGGTTTTACTTTTTTTGTGACAGTGAGTGTAAACCCTTCGTCATCAGGCGCTTTTAATGTTCCTGCAATTTTCTGACCGTTCTTGAAGAGCACCTCTACCTCCCTGCCTTCATATTTTTTGTATTGACGCAATATTTTGAAGGGTGATGAGAGTCCGGCTGAAGTGACCGTTAATTCAAAATCTTCCGTCTCGCGGTCGAGTTTCGATTCCAAATAACGGCTGAGTGCAACACAGTCATCAATATCTACTCCATGATCGTTATCAATTTCAACAGTAATTGAATTATCCGTATTCACCCATATATCTGTTAAATAGTTTGGCGAATCCTTCAAATATTGTGCTGTAAAATCGATAATCAGTTTCTTGTCGATCATATCTATTTGCCTAAAAAAGAGTGCTATAAGCTCGAACCAATATCTTAAAATGTAACTGAAGCAGGTTATGCCCTCTCCTCTATCGGAGCATTTTGATAAACAGCAGCCATTGATTTGATTACGCCTCGACTCTTTACTCTAAACTATTATGAACAAAAAAGGAAGCGATATACCCTGCTTCCCTCTTCCTTTTCGAGTGCAAAGATATTATTTTCAAATGGATTCACAAAATCTTTGTAGTCTTTTTTGTATTGGCTGCCCTCTTGTTTGGTGTGGATGTGTATGATAATATCGGAAAATAATGTGTAATTTTGTCTTTCGATAAAAAAAATTACCCTACACGGATTAGAGATAAATAGTATTAAAGAGAGGAATTGAGAGGATGAAGAGAGCAAATATTGATAAGATTGTATACGACAAGAATGTCATTGATTTCGTCACAATTGCGGTGGAAGTTTGTCTTTTTTTGGAAAAAAATGAACCACTCACCCGTGAGGAGTGGGTAGATAGGTTGTTGAAAATGCTTCCTCTTCTGTATGTGAAGGCGCTTTTGATTCCGGAAACTGTTCCTGTTGAGGAGGGGATCCCCGCAATTTTTGTACAGGAGGAAGATTATGCACGTGTATTGAAAGTGTTGTCGGAAGTGATGGGAGAGGAGGATGTTTATCTCGATGTCTTTATGGAAGATATGAGGTATAGCGATAGACCGGTATCTTCGTTCATCTCGGAAAATATTGCAGATATTTATCAGGATATCAGAAATTTTGTGTCGGTATATCAGTTTGGTCTCACAGAACAGATGAATGATGCCCTGTATCAATGTAGAGAGAATTTTCGGCTCTACTGGGGGCAAAAATTGGTGAACGTATTGCGTCCGTTGCATGCGTTGAAATGTTTTTCTTTGGACAATGGGAATGAGGCAGCGGATTTATTGGAGGAGGGATTGTGGGATTGAAGATTTCAAAGGAAGAGATAGCAGAATTGCCTATAGAGACATTTAGGGGCGACATTGTGGTTGTGGATCATATTGAGACAATAGGTGAGGTGTGTGATTATCTCTCATCACAAAGTGCTCTTGGTTTCGATACGGAAACTAAACCTGCTTTTAAGCGCGGTCAAGAGAATAAGGTTGCGCTTATGCAACTCTCAACGGAAGATGAATGTTTTTTGTTTCGTTTGAATAGGATTGGTTTTCCCGACGAATTGGGGGCAATTATGAGTAATCGGGAAATCAGGAAGATAGGTCTTTCGTTACGAGATGATTTTGCTGCAATCAGGAAACGCTCCATTCGAAAAGTGGAGAATTTTATCGATTTACAGGATTTTGTGGATCAATTTGGGATAGAGGATAACAGCCTTCAAAAAATCTATGCTATCCTTTTTGGCAGGAAGATATCTAAGAATCAGCGTGTTTCTAATTGGGAGTCGGGAGTGCTTACCCCTGCACAGCAATCTTATGCAGCGATCGATGCCTGGGCTTGCCTTCGTATTTATAATTATTTGACCGGAAAGAAGGGGCGAGAGGGAAGATAGTTCTTGAATTTTTCATGCGTTGAAAAAAAATAAAAATATGAGTTCTTACAAAAAGATACGGTTACGACCAGGAAAGGAAGCTTCGTTGCAACGCTTTCATCCATGGGTCTTTTCCGGTGCTATCGCCCATAAACCCGAAGATATAATTGAAGGAGAGAGGGTGCGGGTAGAGTCGGCCGATGGAACTTTCTTGGGAGTGGGGCATTTCCAGATAGGGAGTATTGCGGTACGAATACTCTCTTTGGTTGACGAACCCATAGATGCCTTTTTTTATGAAAGAAGCCTGGCAAACGCCTATAAGATGCGTAGGAGACTTAATCTTGTCAGACCCGATAATACAATCTACCGGTTAGTGCATGGCGAGGGGGATTATCTACCGGGTTTAATTATTGATATGTATGGAGATACAGCGGTGATACAGGCACATTCGGTAGGAATTCACAGAGATCTGGAACTGGTGACGAATGCATTGAGAAAACTCTTTCCCGTTGATGTGATGAAGCATATTTTTTATAAATCGGAAGGAACGCTCCCCTATAAAGCGGATATTTTCCCGGAAAATAGTTATCTGTTGGGAGGTAAGGATGTGGAAGAGACCGCTATAGAGAATGGTTTACGTTTTCATATCGATTGGTTGAAAGGGCAAAAGACCGGCTTTTTCGTCGATCAGCGTGAGAACCGTGCATTATTGGAATTTTATGCGAGAGAGCGACATGTGTTGAATATGTTTTGTTATACTGGAGGCTTTTCGATCTATGCGTTACGGGGAGGTGCCACTTCTGTTGTATCGGTGGATAGCTCTGCCAAGGCAGTCTCGATCACAGAGAGGAATGTGTCGCTCAATTTTGGCAACGATCTCCGGCATAGCTCCTATGCGGAGGATGCTTTCAGATTTTTAAAACAGCTTCCGGATGGAGAAAAGGATCTTATTATTTTAGATCCTCCGGCTTTTGCAAAACATCGAGGGGCTATTCATAATGCATTACAAGGCTATAAGAAGTTGAATCTTCATGCACTTGAAAAAATTGCCGCGGGTGGGCTCCTCTTTACTTTTTCTTGTTCGCAAGTGATCTCGACGGAACAGTTTCGATTGGCCGTTTTTAGTGCTGCCGCCATATCGGGTAGGAAAGTACGCATCTTGCACCAACTTACTCAATCGGCAGACCATCCCATCAATATTTATCACCCTGAAGGGGAATACTTGAAAGGACTGGTACTTCAGGTAGAGTAAGAAGAAGAGGTAGAGAGATACCGGGAAGAAAAAGTGAAAGTAAACTGCTGGCGTGGTGAGGAGACGTAGTCACTACAACAGTGAAGGCAAAGAGGAAACGATCATTGGGATACAATAGAATATAGAATGGTAGTGGGTTTAAATCTGTTTAAAACTGTGGTATTTGATCATTTGTTGGTTAAATTGTGCAAAACATTTGATTTTAGTAGCCAAAGAGTATGTTTTATAACACATAAATGCTTATATTTGCATCGTGTTTTTCATGGTATTAGATTTAAGGTTAACAATGAAGATTGGTTGTCGTGAGACAACCTTTCCTTTTTTTAGGCCCTCCTCTCTCAAAAGTGAGTGAAATAGCGCCATTATTGTTATTTTTGTAATGAAAATGATTTATATATGGATTTTAGGACAATCATAGATATTCCCACATCAGATATACGCATTGTTCACTCTTCACAGATGATGCTTTTCGGTTCTTGTTTTTCTGAAAATATTGGCAAGAAGCTTCTGCAATCCAAATTTCAGGTAGATGTGAATCCTTTCGGTATTCTATATAATCCCTACTCCATTTCTGCAGCCATACAAAGATTGTTGTCTGCAACCCCTTTTGAGGAAAGCGATCTTCTATTCAGCGATGGGTTATACCATAGTTTGATGCATCATGGCCATTTTTCGGCTCCCGACAAAGCCACCTGTTTGCGGCGTATTTCGGAACGTTTTGAAAGTGCTGTTTTGCAACTCAAGCAGACAGATCTTTTTCTGATTACTTTCGGTTCTGCTTATCTATATCAATGGAAGGAGAACGGGAAAGTGGTAGCTAACTGCCATAAATTACCCGCGCGTCTATTCCGTCGCTTCCGTTTATCGGTAGAAGAGATTACGGAGGAATGGGAAAAATTGATTTCAATGCTTATCTCCATTCGTCCCGATATTAAAATAGTGTTTACAGTCAGTCCTATCCGTCACTGGAAAGAAGGAGCGCATGAAAATCAAATCAGCAAATCGATACTTCATATGGCAACAGATAATTTGGAGCATCTTTTTCCGGGGAATGTGCGCTATTTCCCTGCCTATGAGATCATGATTGATGAACTGCGTGATTATAGGTTTTACGATGATGATATGATACACCCCTCCTCTTTTGCCATAGATTATATCTGGCAGCTTTTCAGCAACAGCTTTTTTTCTGAAGAAACAATTAAAATCAATAGGGAGTGGGAAGAGATCAGGAAGGCATTGGAGCATCGTCCATTTTATCCCAATACGGAGGCTCATGATACATTTATAATGAATATCCGGAAGAAATGGGAGGATTTAACGGGAAGATATCCAGAGATTTTTAGCGACCATTTCGATGAGTTGCCCGGAAGAATGTCTCCATCCGATCTATCGGATTAACTTGTACCGAATTTTGAACAGTAGAGATGAATGAATGTGGCATGATAAATGATCAATTGAGTGATTTGATTGCCCTATTGGCATCATAAAAAATTTGAAAATTAATGCTATGCAGTATAGTATTCAAGAGATAGGGAGTGTATTAGGTGTACCACTAAGTAAACAGCGGTCAGATAAAATAATGATTTTGCTTACCGATAGTCGTAGGTTGACATTGCCGGATGAGACCCTTTTTTTTGCACTCGAAACAAAAAATAATGACGCCCACATTTTTATAGCTGAATTGTATGAAAAGGGTGTGCGCAATTTTGTGGTATCTAAAATTTTGCCGGAATGGAAAAATCTCTCCGAGGCTAATTTTTTGAAAGTGAAAAACAGCTTGTCGGCATTGCAGAAGCTTGTCTCTTATCACCGAAAAAAATTCAATATACCCGTCATTGGAATTACCGGCAGTAACGGTAAAACGATTGTAAAAGAATGGCTGTACCAGCTACTGGAGAAAAATTATAATATTGTCCGTTCGCCAAGGAGTTATAATTCACAAATTGGTGTGCCACTTTCGGTATGGCAATTAGATGATGAGACGGAATTGGGCCTTTTTGAAGCAGGTATATCTAAGCCGGAGGAGATGGAAAAATTGGAACCGATTATCCGACCTACTATCGGGGTGTTGACAAAGATAGGGGAAGCACATCAGGAGAACTTTCACTCTTTGCAGCAGAAGGTGATGGAAAAGCTGGAGCTCTTTGCCAACTGTGATCTATTTATTTTTGATGAGGACAACCAATTGGTTTCCGAATGTGTCGACCAGATGGTGCTTTCACAAAAAACTTTTACCTGGTCTAGAAAAAATAGGGAGGCACATTTGTATATATCTGCGGTAGAAAAGAAGGGCGAGAAGACGGTAATCAACTATTCATTGCTCGATTTTGATGACTCCTTCACCATCCCTTTTACAGATGAAGCCTCTATTGAAAATGCCATCAGTTGTCTGGCCGTTGCACTTTATCTGCATATCTCACCTGCCGATATCTCTGCCCGGATGGCTATGCTCGAACCGGTCGCTATGCGACTGGATGTACGTAGAGGAAAAGAGAACTCCATTATCATTAATGATACTTATAATTCTGATATCAATTCCATTAAAATTGCGCTTGATTTCCAACAACAACGTAAGGTTGACCGTCATTTGAAGAAGACTTTGATCCTTTCCGATATTCTTCAGACAGGAACTCCTCCAGGAATTCTCTATAAAAATGTGGCGGCGATGATAGAGCAAAGTGGAGTAGAGAGGTTGATAGGTATAGGTCGGAATATCACTGCTCATCGGAATCTCTTTTTAATGAAGGAGAAATCTTTTTACTTGACAACCGATCAGTTCATCTCTTCGGGGGAATGGAAAAATATCAATCAGGAATTAATCCTGTTGAAAGGGGCGCGGAGCTATCATTTTGAACAGATTGGAGCGCTCATCGAGGAGCGTATTCACGAGACAGTGCTGGAGGTGGATCTGGATGCCTTGGTCCATAATTTTAATTTTTATAAATCGCGTTTACAACCAGATGTAAAACTGGTTTGTATGGTGAAAGCCAACGGATATGGCGCAGGTGCTGTGGAAATTGCCAAGACGCTTCAATATCATCGTTGCGATTACCTGGCGGTAGCTGTGGCAGAGGAGGGAATTCAGCTCAGGAAAGAGGGAATCTCATTGCCGCTGATTGTGTTAAATCCTGAAGTGAATGGTTTTGAAGAGCTCTTCACGGCAGATTTAGAGCCGGAAGTGTACAATTTTAGAATCTTAGAGGCATTTATCAAGGAATCGGAACGAAGAGGAATTACAGCTTATCCGATTCATTTGAAGATTGATACCGGTATGCATCGGTTGGGATTTCTTCCAGAGCAGATTCCCGAGTTGATATCACTCCTAAAGAGACAAAAAGGGTTGGAAGTACGCTCTATCTTCTCTCACCTTTCGGCAAGCGAAAGTTGGCATTTCGACGATTTTACCTATCACCAGATGGAGATATTCAGAGAGGTGGCGGCTGAAATTGAAAAGGCGTTCAGTTATCCCATTTACAAACATATACTCAATTCGGCCGGCATGGAGCGTTTCCAAAATACCAAATGGGATATGGCTCGTTTGGGAATCGGATTATATGGTATCAGTGCGAGTGGTTTGCCGGGTCTGAAGAATGTCTGTACATTGAAAACGACGATCTTACAAATTAAAACTGTTCCCTCAAACGAAACGATCGGTTACGGGAGAAAGGAAAAATTGGAGCATGATGCCCGTATTGCTACCATACGTTTTGGCTATGCGGATGGCTTGGACCGACAATTCGGAAATAGGAAAGGGAAAGTGCTTATCAATGGACAACTTGCGCCTATTGTAGGGAATGTTTGCATGGATCTTTGTATGGTGGATGTGACTGATATTGACGTAGAAGAGGGGGATACGGTCATCCTTTTTGGAGAGCAGTTGTCTGTTGTTGAGTTGGCAGAAAGTATTGCCACCATTCCCTATGAAATATTGACATCTGTCTCCCCAAGGGTAAAACGGGTCTATATTAAGGAGTAGGTAGGAAGTAAGGATCTACCATTTAAGATTACTAATTATAGCTGGATTGAGCGCTTTGTAAATAAAAATATCCCGGCCAACTGGCCGGGATATTTTGTTTATTCTGTTTGCTATACTCAATCTTAGTCAACGAAGAAGATAGCAACACGGTTAAAGTTATTTTCTGCATATGGCTGTTCGGTATCACCCTTCCAGTCGATAGAGATACGGTCGCTATTGATTCCGTGATCTTTGCTCAGTGCATCAGCAACCGCCCTTGCACGTTTTTCAGAGAGAGCCAAGTTGTATGATGGTGTTCCTGTCTGTTTGTCGGCATAAGCAACGATGTTTACTTTTGCATTCGGATTTGCCTTCATGTATTCAGCAGTATTGTAAACACTTACTTGTTGACCTCTGTCAATCTTTGCAGAATTGATGCGGAATAATACTACGTTGGGTACGTATACGGCTTCCTCAACAACGGTTGGGCGAACATCGGGACAATCGGGACAACTTTCCGGTCTCAGTCTCAATTGCTCGTTTTCGGCGCGTAGTCTGTTGATCTGGCTGTTCAAGTCGTTGATCAGGTTGTAATCCATCAGTTCGGCGGGAGTGAAGTCTTGTTTTCCTCCAAGGCCAAATTTGATGCCGGCCGTTCCGGTGAACATATTGTCATATTCATAATCACCATTACTTGATCCGTCGAAACTGTCCTGCATTATTCTCCATCCCAATTCAAGGAAAAGAGCCACACTCTTCGAGAGCTGGAAGTTGTTAATCAAACCCACATTATAGGTCAATGTCTGGTTTTGTTTTTTGAACAAATCATCGTTTGAAGAGGGTTTTTTCCAGTCTTTATCCAATCCGTACATGTAACCAATGCCAAGATAAGGAATCAGGTTATAAACCCTGTCGGGATTGTATGTGCCCCACGCGTTGGTGACGTTGTACATCAGGTCTAAATGACCGCCCAACCAGTTTTGTTCTTCACCTACATTTACTTCAGCAACGTGTTTGATATGACCTCCGTCGATCACTACACGGCCACCCCAGTTAGGAGAGTTCCATCTTCCAATTTCTAATTGTCCCATCCATCCCAGACGGTCGCCAAAACTTGCATCTGCATCGTTTTCAACTTTGGTCGTGTAGATGTTGGTTCCACCACCTAGGCCAATGTACCAATTATCACTTCCTTTGTTTTTCAGATACACTGTACCTTGAGAAACGTTTTGTACTTCTTGAGCACCTATGCTGAAAGCTATAAGCGCTGAGAATAAAAGTAAACTAAACTTTTTCATAAATTTAAATTCTAATTAAACATTTTATTACAATAACTCGATATTATTTCTGTTGTTTATTTATATGTCTATTATATATAGAGCGCAATTTCCGCTATTTGCATCAATAACATTTCCATAAAAAGATTGTTCATCGATGAAACTCGTTCTCACTTTGAATTACAAATATAAAACTTAAATATTATATAAGCTCTTGTTTAGTGTGAAAAAACGCCAAAATAGGGATGATTAGGGCGTTTTAGACCTTTTTTACCTCTCTCGAATAAAAAAAACTATCCGAGATAAGTTTTCAACAACTTGCTCCTGGAGTCTTGTCTCAGTCTGCGGATCGCTTTCTCTTTGATCTGACGGACCCGCTCACGGGTCAACTGAAACTTATCGCCAATCTCTTCTAATGTCATCTCCTGACATCCAATGCCGAAAAACATCTTAATTATATCACTCTCCCTCTCTGTGAGTGTAGAGAGAGCCCTGTCGATCTCCTTCTGGAGTGATTCGGTGATGAGCGTACGGTCAGCAACCGGTGCATCATCGTTTACCAGCACATC
>JAAYFR010000262.1 GCA_012728155.1 Bacteroidales bacterium
GTACATGTCAGGACATTGAAGACCAGGATCAGGATAGAATTCTCCGAAAAGCACCCATACAAGAATGAATTGTCCCTCGCCTTCCAGCGGTTCTCCCTCTGGAGTGGCGCGGCCTGATTTCCCGTTATTCAAAGAATATCAAATAATTAACCTTATCCTTCGACTTTTCACTGAAAAATCGACCGGGGATACTATGCCCGCAAAGTGTGAAAACAGGTCTTACTGCTTTTTTACGCCCATGAAAATCATCCGGTGACGGGAAAAAGTAGAAATAAACACGCATGGAATCCGGCAAATCTCCCGGAACGGATCAAAATCACAAATCTTCCAACCTGAGTTTTGGATAAGGAAACTAATTTTTTTTCATGAAAAAGTAAGCATAGCTTCAGATTTTTTGTTATATTTGTATTTGACAATCAACAAAATAGCAAAAACAGAAACTTATGCTTACTAAGGACAAAATTACGGAAATTTATTGTATTGCGGACGATTTCTGCAAAGAATTTGACGCGGAGATCAAAAAACATCAAATTTTGCCATGTGGCGACAGGAAGAGCCGGAACCGCCCCCACCGAATGTCGGACAGCGAGATGTTAACCATATTGATATGTTTCCATTTTGGCAGTTTCCGCAACTTCAAGCACTATTACCTCTTTTATATTGGTGAACATCTCAAGAGTGAATTTCCTAACCAGCTATCATACAGTAGATTCATACAGATAGAGCATCAATTGTTCGCCCCTTTCGTTTTATTTCTCAAGCTTGTCTGTTTTGGGGAATGCACCGGCATCACATTTGTGGATTCCACTCCCATAGCCGTTTGCAAAAACAAGCGAATAAAACGCAACAGGGTATTCAGGGACATGGCGGAGGTTGGCAAATCGACCGTCGGCTGGTTTTATGGGTTCAAGCTGCACCTGGTTTGTAACGACAAGGGTGATCTGATCAACTTCTGTCTCACCAAAGGCAATGTGGATGACCGTAACCAGGAAGTATTCAATGTGTTGGCCAAAGAACTGTTCGGTAAATTATATGCGGACAAGGGGTATATTTCGACTTCTTTATTTGAATTGCTTTTCAACGATGGCATCCATCTGGTGACAGGGATTAGAAGCAATATGAAGAATCGCCTGATGCCGCTCAGGGATAGGATTTTGTTAAGAAAACGGTCTGTAATAGAGACTATTAATGATGAACTGAAAAACATTTGTCATGTGGAACATTCCAGGCACAGGGGGAAAGCCAATTTCCTTATTAACCTGCTTGCAGGGCTCACGGCATACAGTTTCTTCGACAAAAAACCGGCTATCAAGGTGGAATGGGAATCGCCCTCCCTCCAATTGTCTCTATTCGCCTGATTATATTATTCTTATTAAAGAAAAACACATAGTCGACAAAATAATTCATTTTGTCCAATGTCTTTTTGTCCTTTTTTTTCGAATGGATTTACTCCTTTATTATCCAAAACTCAGGTTAATAGATAGATGAAACAAGCATGAGAATTGTTCTTACACAAGAACATGATTAAAAGCGAGTTCCATACACCGACAAGGAAAAAATAAAATAATCGTATGAAACCTCCATGTTCGTTTTTTAACTTCCAAGCGCATGAAAAAGCGGGAAGGGGTTGATGAACCGTAGCTGGAATTTCTATAGTTTTGTTCTCGCGGTTTTTAACGACCCCGAGAAAACTTAAAATTCAGGCACTATGGAAACGGTTTCATTTGAACAAGTAGTCAGCCGCGGTTGCGGTCTTGACGTGCACAAGAAGACGGTAGTCGCCACCATCGACGGCGAGGGTTTAGAAC
>JAAYFR010000027.1 GCA_012728155.1 Bacteroidales bacterium
ATCCATTGCTATTCCCAATCAGGTGATTATCCCGCTGGCCCAACACATCGGAGCTCCCTGCCAGCCCGTGGTAAAGAAAGGCGATTCCGTAAAAGTGGGAACCCCAATCGGTAAGAGCGTAGGGTTCGTTTCAGCCAATATCCACTCATCGGTATCAGGTACCATCTTAAAACTCGACAAAGCAGTGGACACAAGTGGGTACAGGCGCGATGCCATCTTCATCAAAGTAGATGGTGATGAGTGGGAAGAGTCGATCGATCGCTCACCCGACTTAAAAAAAGAGTGCAACCTCTCTTCCAAAGAGATCCTCAATAAGATTGCCGCTGCCGGTATTGTCGGCATGGGTGGTGCAACTTTCCCTACACACGTAAAACTGACCCCTCCTCCCGGATCGAAACCCGAGGTATTGATTATCAACGGCGTGGAGTGTGAGCCCTGGCTCACTTCGGATCACCGTGTGATGATGGAAAGAACCGAAGAGGTCATGGTGGGAATTTCTATCGTGATGAAAGCGTTGAATGTGGGCAAAGCCATTATCGGCATTGAAAACAATAAGAAAGACGCAATTGAGAAGTTTGGGAAGAGTGCCAAAGCCTATCCCGGCATCACCGTGGAGGCATTGAAAGTGCAATATCCACAGGGAGGTGAAAAACAATTGATCGACGCACTGACCGGACGCCAGGTACCAAGTGGAGCCCTCCCTATTTCCGTGGGTGCCGTAGTCCAAAATGTAGGAACCGTCTTGGCTGTCTATGAGGCGGTACAAAAGAACAAGCCACTGATTGAAAGGGTAGTGACGGTTACCGGAAAGGATGTGAAACAACCCTGCAATATCCTCTCACGGGTAGGTATCCCCATAGGCAACCGGATAGATGTTGCCGGAGGATTACCGGAAACCACCGGAAAGATTGTCAGTGGAGGTCCCATGATGGGAAAAGCGCTGGCAAGCACTGAGGTACCGGTAACCAAAGGGACTTCGGGCATATTGATCATTCCCACATTAGAAGCCAAACGGAAAGCGATGAAAGATTGCATTCGTTGCGCCAAATGTGTGAACGTTTGTCCTATGGGATTAAACCCTACCCTACTGATGAACCTTACCGAATTCGAAGTATGGGACGGAGCCGAGAAACATCGTATCACCGATTGCATTGAGTGTGGTTCGTGCAGCTATACCTGTCCTGCCGACCGGCCATTGCTCGACTATATCCGGTTAGGCAAAAATAGGGTAAACACAATTATCAGAGCAAGAAAAACTAACACTTAGAGTGACTTTAGATATGGAAAATAAACTGGTTGTCTCCCCTTCACCACATATACACAGTGGAGACACGATTGAAAAAAACATGTACGGGGTGCTCATTGCGCTTATTCCGGCGTTTTTAGTCGCTTTGTATCTCTTTCGGCTCGACGCATTGATCATCACCGCCCTGGCAGTACTTTTTTGTGTGGGATTTGAATATCTCATAGTAAAGTACATAATGAAAAAAACGCCCACCCTGCTCGATGGCTCAGCGATCATCACTGGGGTATTGCTGGCATTCAACGTACCCTCGAATCTGCCAATATGGATACTGGCATTGGGATGCCTCTTTGCCATCGGCGTGGTGAAGCTCTCTTTCGGTGGACTGGGCAATAACATCTTTAACCCTGCCATCGCGGGACGTATATTTCTGCTGATCTCGTTCCCGGCACAGATGACCGTCTGGCCTGCACCCGAGACAATTGCCACCATCGATGCGGTCACCTCGGCGACTGTACTGGGCAATATAAAATCGAATCCGGAACTGCTGCCATCTTTACAGGCGATGTTTTTGGGTACCGAAGCCGGCTCCTTGGGTGAGATGAGTGTGCTGGCACTGCTGCTGGGCTTAGGATGGCTGCTCTGGAAGAAAATTATCACATGGCATATCCCGAT
The DNA here is from genome assembly GCA_012728155.1 of Bacteroidales bacterium. GTDB lineage: Bacteria > Bacteroidota > Bacteroidia > Bacteroidales > Dysgonomonadaceae > Proteiniphilum. The sequence continues at coordinate 1,919 of JAAYFR010000027.1, forward strand.
CTCCATCATGGCTACCGTAGCCATTTTCACCGGGATCATCTATGTTTTCAATCCCATTCCACTCTATAACCCACTGATTCACCTCTTCTCGGGTGGATTGATATTGGGTGCAGTCTTTATGGCAACCGACTATGTAACGTCGCCCATGACCAAAAAGGGAATGCTTATTTATGGTGTCGGCATTGGTTTCATCACCGTCGCTATCCGTCTCTGGGGCGCCTATCCCGAGGGGGTATCCTTCGCGATCCTGCTGATGAACGCCTTGACACCGCTAATCAATAATTATACAACGCCAAAACGATTCGGGGAGGTAGTGAAACATGGCTAAATTAGCATCATCATTCAAAAATATGTTCCTGTCGCTGTCGCTGATATGCCTCACGGTGGCGATACTGCTCGCGCAGGTGAATAAAATGACGGCAAAACCGATTGCAGACGCCAAAGCGATGAAATTACAGAATGCCATCAGTGAAGTGGTTCCGGAATTTGATAACGATCCGACTGCAGAAGCGTTCATGATGCCGACTGGAGAGGGAGACTCACTGCTGGTTTACCCGGCAAAGAAGGAGAATCAAATTGTGGGGTATGCGATCAATAGTTTCTCCAATAACGGTTTCAGTGGAAATATAGAGATTATGATAGGTTTCGATATGGCACACAAGATTGTGAACTACTCGGTATTACAGCACGGTGAAACTCCGGGATTAGGATCAAAGATGACAGCATGGTTCAAGGATACGACCAAACCATCGCAATCAGTCATCGGGCGAGATCTCTCACAAGGCGCTCTGGCCGTTTCAAAAGATGGAGGTGATGTGGATGCCATTACTGCGTCGACCATCACTTCAAGGGCATTTATCGAAGCGGTCAACAGGGCTTACAACACTTATCTGGAAAGTAAAGAAGGAGGAAACAATGATGAATAACAATTTCAAAGTGTTTGTCAATGGCTTGATAAAAGAAAACCCCATTTTTGTATTGCTTTTGGGGATGTGTCCTACGCTGGCAACCACCAGTTCAGCCATTAACGGAATGAGTATGGGACTGGCAACCATGTTTGTATTAGTTTGTTCCAATGCGGCTATCTCACTGTTGAAGAATGTGATTCCCGATATGGTGCGCATTCCTGCCTATATTGTTGTCATTGCTACTTTCGTCACCATCATCGAGATGTTGATGAATGCCTATGTGCCGGCATTGGCCGATAGCTTGGGTATATTTATACCGCTCATCGTGGTGAACTGTATCGTGCTTGGTCGTGCGGAATCGTTTGCATCAAAAAACAGTGTGGTCTCATCCATCTTCGACGGGCTTGGAATCGGCCTGGGATTTACTTTTGCGCTCTCACTGCTAGGAGCCATCCGTGAATTACTGGGTACCGGAAAAATATTCTCACTCAATATTTATCCCGAACAGTTCGGCTCATTGATTTTCGTGTTGGCTCCGGGAGCTTTCATCGTATTGGGATTCCTGATCGCCCTCTTCAATAAACTGCAAAAGAAAGAAGCAAACAATTAACCCTCAAGTATTATGGAAATTATAGGAATTATTATTGTAGCAATATTTGTCAATAACGTGGTGCTATCCCAGTTCCTGGGTATCTGCCCGTTTCTGGGTGTATCGAAAAAGGTAGATACGGCTATCGGCATGGGATTGGCTGTTACCTTTGTACTGACCATTGCCACCATCGTTACATTTCTTTTACAAAAGGGGGTGTTGGAACCTTTCGGATTAGAATACCTCCAGACCATCTCTTTTATCCTGGTGATTGCCGCACTGGTACAGATGGTTGAGATCGTGCTCAAGAAAATATCTCCTTCTCTCTATCAAGCGTTGGGCGTTTTCCTACCGCTGATTACCACCAACTGCGTAATCCTCGGTGTGGCGATCCTGGTAATTCAGAAAGAGTATAGCCTGTTAGAATCTGTTATCTATGCAATGTCTACAGCCATCGGATATGCCATGGCACTCATCATCTTTTCAAGTATTCGGGAGCAATTGGCCCTCACCAAAGTTCCCAAGGCGATGAAAGGGATACCTCTCGCACTGATCACCGCCGGCATCATGGCCATGGCGTTTATGGGATTCTCCGGCATTGATCAGGTATTTAAATAATTTCAATAGGCCCATCCCAACAAGCCGGGAGAAGTAGTGCCAATGAGTCAATGTACATATGCGGTATAAAATTGATGATGAAAAGGTCATTGTTACTTATTCATTGTTGATCGCAATGAATAACATTTCAGTTCTTCTATCTTTAATTCTGAAATGTTAAACCATTTGGAGAATGGAATGTCAAATTGCAAAAGAAAGAAATGAAGTTTCACCCTTTAATAACTACGGATATGAAAACTTTAAGACATCCCCTCATTCTCATGGTAATCGCACTGGCAGCATGGTCTTGCGGAACTCCTCAGAATTATCTATATTCTCAAGGATATGACGAATATTATTATGATGAAGGATACTACAACGACGGCTATCAAGGAGGCGGCATATCATTCAACGTATTTTACAACGAATTGAGACCATACGGAAGATGGAGCAACAACCGAAATTACGGTTCTATTTGGGTACCCAATGTAGGTAGGAACTTTCATCCGTATGCCACCAACGGGTATTGGGTGATGACCGATATGGGCAACACATGGGTATCGAACTTTTCATGGGGATGGGCACCTTTCCATTATGGACGTTGGTACTATGACGACTATTACGGATGGGCATGGGTTCCCGGTTACGAATGGGCCCCTGCATGGGTAACATGGAGAAGTGGAGGCGGTTATTATGGATGGGCACCGCTGGCACCCGGTGTTAATATCCACCTGCATGTAAATATTCCCACCAGATACTGGACTTTCCTGCCCTCCAGATATATGTACAACAACAACATGTACAGACATTATAACAGATACAGCACTACTGTATATAACAGGACTACAGTCATCAATAATACCTACATATACAATGACAACCACTATTACAGCGGGCCAAGCGCCAGGGAATACGAACGTGAAACAGGCAGAAAAACTACGGTACGCAGGCTTGAGAGCAACAACAACCGTTCAGGTAGAGCAACAAGCGTAAGTAACAACTCAGTTAGCGTATATCGTCCCGATGCAGAAAATAACAGATCCTCCAGTAACAGATCTTCGGTCAGCAGCAGAAGCTCCGACAGCAGGAATACCAATAGTGAAACTGTTAGAAGCAGTAGCAGCAATCAAAGTTCCACCACTGTAAGGTCGAACTCCAGCTCTACGGGGGGCAACAACGAAAGCAGCACGGTCAGATCAAGCTCCGGTTCTTCCAGCAGGGGCAGTGGCACAACCACCACAACTACAAGGAGCAGCAATTCAGGTAGATCTTCCGGACGCAGATAAGCACTGAGAAAGAATATTTCACTAGATAAAAAGCAATAGAATATTCCTCAATCTATCCAGCGCTTGGTCAATTGGCCATATTCATCTATACGGCGATCGCGGAAAAAGGGCCACCAGCGGCGTACATTTTCAGTACGCTGCTTATCGATTTCAATAATATCTATAATCTCCTCGCTGTTGGCACGATATAACATTTCTCCTTGTGGACCACAGACAAAACTGTTACCCCAAAACTGGATACCTTGGGTGAGTCCTGATGGATCGAGTTCGAAGCCGGTTCTGTTCACAGCAACAACAGGTAAACCATTGGCTACGGCATGTCCACGTTGTACCGTAACCCATGCATCGAGTTGCCGTTGTTTCTCTTCGTCCGAATCGGTAGACTCCCAACCGATAGCGGTAGGATAGATCAAAAGATCCGCTCCGCCCAGTGCCATCAAGCGTGCCGCTTCAGGATACCATTGATCCCAACAGACCAACACCCCCAACTTTCCGGCTGATGTATCAATCGGATGAAACCCCAAATCGCCGGGTGTAAAATAGAATTTCTCATAATAAGCAGGATCATCGGGAATGTGCATCTTCCGATATTTACCGGCAATAGTACCATCTTTCTCAATCACAACAGCGGTATTATGGTAAAGGCCTGACGCCCGTCTCTCAAACAGAGAGAGCAAGATAACCACCTCCAACTCTTTTGCCAACTTCCCGAATGAGTTGGTGGACGGTCCAGGAATAGTTTCCGCCTGATCGAAAAGAGCCGTTTCCTCTGTTTGACAAAAATAGAGGCTATTATGCAATTCCTGCATCACAATCAGCTCTGCTCCATCCTGCGCCAGTTGTCTGATTTTTTGCTCTAAACGCCATAGGTTCTCCTCCCTATCAGGATTATTCGCCTGTTGAATGATTCCGATCTTCATCAATATATCTTAGTTAGATTGTTATTCAATTATTATCCTATTATCCGGCTACGATCCGATTATGATTCACGTTTAGGTACGAAGCATAAAGAGGAGACGACGAAGAATATGCGAAATGCAACTATCAGAGAAACCCTATGGGAAACTGCATGGTCACACAGTGCAACGACCCATGTTGTCGGATAAGTGGCATGCAATCCACACCCACGATTGTCCTGTCAGGAAAAGCCTTTTGAAGTTGGTTCTTTGCAATCTGATCTTTCGCGGTAGCATAGAGTGGCATCAATACTGCTTCGTTGATAATCAAAAAATTGGCATAGGTAGCGGGAAGTCGTTCTCCTTCGTGATATACCACATCAGCCATAGGTAGATCGATCAGCCGATAGGGTCGCCCATCGTATGCTACCATCAGCTCCAACTCCTTCTCCATTGCGCGTAGCTCCTCATAATGTTCATCATCAGGATCGTCACATTTCACATAAGCTATCGTGTGTTCATCGCAGAAGCGAGCAAGCGTATCAATATGGCTATCAGTATCATCACCTGCCAAATAACCGTGGTGAATCCATAAGACACGTTTTGCACCAAGAGATTGTTTCAGATAATCGGCTATCTCATCTTTTGTCATCGGTTGATTCCGATTGGGTGCCAACAGACATTGCGCACTCGTAAGTATGCCACCTTTCCCATCCGACTCAATCGAGCCACCTTCCAGGATGAATCGCAGATTATTTCGGTACACAACTCCGGAATGAAAAATATTTTTTTTGAAAAGCTCACCTGTAATCAGGTTATCAAGGTTGGCTGCAAATTTCAAACCCCATCCATTAAAGCCAAAATCTGAAATTGTGGGAACGGTATCAATGAATAGTGAAATGGCTCCGTGATCCCTTGCCCAAGTATCGTTGCTTTCTATCTCCGTACAAATAAGGTTTTTTCGCTCATCTTGCGAAAAATGTTTTTCAACTTCTCCAGCATCACAACAAATTACCAATAACTTTTGCCGTTTGAGTATCTCTTTCGAGAGAGTCACATAACAAGCTGTAACCTCCTCCAGATGATCCGCCCAATCGGTGTTACTATGCGGCCAGGTGAGCTGTACACCACTTTGCGGATACCATTCGGCCGGAAAAATGATGCCAGGCATATCTATCCCTCCAAATTTCCGCGGACAATTCCACGGCTCGATGAATGGATAAAACCCAGGATATAATTTCTATCTTCTGTTTCAGGCAATTCTTTTTCAATACGTTCCGTAGCTTGCGTAACATTAAAACCGGATTGATACAGATAACGATACGCCTCTTGGATAGAATTGATACGTTCACTGGTGAAACCCCTACGTCGAAGTCCCACTACATTAAGCCCCATAAAGACGATTGGTTCACGCCCCCCCATTATATAGGGTGGAATATCTTTCGGAATTTTGGGGCCACCCTGTATCATCACATGAGCTCCAATTCTACAAAATTGATGCACCAGCGCACCACCACTAATGATTGCGTAATCATCAATTTCCACCTCACCGGCCAATTGGGTAGCATTACCCAAAATGACATGATCTTTGAGCAGACAATCGTGTGCTACATGGCTATATGCCATAATCAAACAGCCTGATCCAACTTTGGTTAAGCCCTTCGAGGCAGTACCCCTATTTATGGTCGCACATTCACGAACTACAGTATTGTCCCCAATAATCGCTACGGTATCCTCTCCTCGGAATTTAAGATCTTGTGGGATACCCGATATGGTAGCATGAGGGAAAATAGTGCAGTTCTTTCCAATACGTGCTCCTCCCAACACTGTTGCATGTGTCATTATCCGGGTTCCATCACCTATTTCGGTATTTTGATCGACATATGCAAAAGGCTCTACAATCACATTTTCCCCAAGTTTGGCCTTCGGGTGAACGTAAGCTAAAGGTGAAACATTGTTCATATAGGTCAATTTATCTATTTATTTTTGATTTTTGATGATCTGTGCAGTAAAATCAGCTTCCGAAACAACCTTATCCCCAAGAAATGCCAGCCCCCTCATAGTAGCAATACCTCTGCGCATCAGGCTGGTAAGTTCTACCCGGAAGATTACAGTATCACCAGGCACTACCTTATGGCGAAACTTCACATTATCAATCTTGAGGAAATAAGTAGAGTATCTCTCCGGCTCATCCAATCCGGAAAGCACCAGCAATCCCCCCGTCTGGGCCATGGCCTCTACCTGCAACACACCTGGCATCACCGGCTCCTGAGGAAAATGTCCGACAAAGAAGGGCTCATTAGTCGTGACATTTTTTACACCCACAATATATTTGTCGGTCATCTGAATAATTTTATCCACCATCAGAAAAGGATAACGATGGGGCAGCAATTCCCGAATACGGTTATTATCCATGACCGGTTCACGGGTTGCATCGTATACTGGAGGTTGCACTTCATTTAATTTAATATCTTTACGAATCAACCGTGCCAGTTTATTATTGATCTTATGCCCTGGACGAGTGGCTATAAGCCGTCCTTTGATGGGTTTCCCGATAAGTGCCATATCTCCAATAATATCGAGGAGTTTGTGACGTGCCGGCTCATTTGGGAAGCGCAATTTACGACTGTTTAGATAGCCCAGTTCATCGGCATTATGATGAGGCACATTCAGCTCATCGGCGATATCATTCAGCTCTTTCTGCGATAATTCCCTTTCATAAATCACAATCGCATTGTCCAGATTTCCCCCTTTGATCAGACCCGCTTTACGCAATTGTTGAATTTCACGTACAAATACGAAAGTACGTGATGGTGCTATTTCGGTCTCATAATCGGTGAAAGTGTCCATCGATGCCGATTGATTGGGAATGTATTTTGAATCAAATTCTATGAATGAGTTAATACAAAACGCATCGTCGGGCAAGAGTGTCAATTTTGAACCTGTCTCAGGGTCAGACACCTCAATCTTCTGACGCACTACATAAAAATCTTTATCTTTATCCTGTTCCTGAATGCCAACCTTGCGGATCTCTTTTACATATTCGGCAGCGCTCCCATCCAGGATCGGGAATTCTGAAGCGTTCACTTCGATAAGACAATTGTCAATACCCAAGGCGAATAGTGCGGAAAATCCATGCTCAATGGTACTTACAGTTACATTGCCTTTACCGATTACTGTTCCACGTTGCGTATTCACTACATTTTCCGCCAATGCGTCAATCACCGGTTGATTCTCCAAATCGATCCTCTTTATCTTATATCCATGGTCTACCGGTGCTGGGTTGAAAGTAACTACAATATCCAATCCTGTGTGAAGTCCTACCCCGCTTAATGTAAAGTTATTTTGTAATGTTTTCTGTTTCATACAATTAAAGCTATTTATGCCTTAAAATATCTTTTTGAGAGATATTTTATTTCTCATTTATTCTATTTATGTGCAAAGATAACATCAACTAAACAATTTCGCCCTATTAGAGTTCAACAAATATCATATTTCCTATCGCAAATATCAGTTGCACAAACTATTTTCAAATTTATGCGCTGAGTGAAATATAATGCAACAAAACAGTGGATTTAATCGTCAGTATCAAACTTTTTTTTCAGTTCCGACAGTTCTCTTTCCAATGCGTTCAGCTGTCGGTACATATCGGGCAACTTGGGAATGATGACGCTCGACCTAAAAAAACTTTTTACCGGCACGGCCGGAGAACCAATAATTTCCGATCCTTCTTTGGTATTACTAATGATACCTGATTGTGCGCCGACCTGGCTATTTTTCCCGATAGTGATATGTCCACCAATACCTACTTGTCCGCCAAAAAGACAATTTTCTCCAATCTTGACAGAACCGGCAATTCCAACCTGGGCTGCCATAGCGGTATGTGCTCCTATCTCGCAATTATGTGCTATTTGTATTAGATTATCGAGTTTTACCCCTCGCCGGATTATGGTAGACCCCAATACTGCACGGTCGATGGCACTATTGGCACCAATCTCCACATCATCTTCGATAATCACGTTTCCCAACTGTGGAATTTTATGATATACCTCCCCCTCTTTGGAAAAGCCAAATCCATCTGCACCAATCACAGCACCGGAGTGCAAGATACAATTATCACCTATCACACAATTGTGATATATCCTCACACCGGGATAGACGACTGTATTTTTTCCGATCTTCACATTATCTCCTATATAGGAGTGCGGAAAAATCTTGCAATCGTCCCCTATCTCCACATGGTCGCCGATATAGGCAAACGCTCCCACATAAAGCTCTTCGCCAAGTTTTGCGGTAGGCGCGATGAAACTCATCGTGTCGATACCACTCTTACGGGGGGTACTTTTATTTACCAGTTCCATCAATGAGGCCAATGCTGCATAAGCATTGGGCACTTTTATGAGGGTAGCGCCTATTGGACTTTCCGGTTCAAAATCGCTATTTACAAGCACAATATCGGCTTTGGTACTGTAAATATAAGAAGTATATTTGGGATTGGCCAGAAAAGTGATGGTACCTGCTTTCCCCTCTTCTATCTTTGAAAAATTGGAAACTTTTATTTCCGGATTACCCACGACCTCTCCTTTCAGAAAGTCGGCTATTTGCTTGGCAGTGAAAGTCATTGAATATAATTATTTTGTTTTAAGACTGCTGAAACTCTTCAACATTGATACTAATTATTATACTTTCCACCGGGAAAAAGGGTCAGGGAAAGTCAACAAGCTACCAACGATCTCTCTTTTTTGTATTATACCGCAAATTAACAACTATTTTTTTATCCTGTCACAAATAAATTCATAATATACATTAAACAAAGCGGAATCTAAATTTGCGTAATTCAAATATAAATGATACTTTTGCACTCACTTTTGCGGGATGTAGCTCAGTCCGGTTTAGAGTACTCGTCTGGGGGGCGAGTGGTCGCTGGTTCGAATCCAGTCATCCCGACATTAAAAATCAAGGACTTACAGTTTTTACTGTGGGTCTTTTTTTTGATGGAACCTAATCTCAAGGATTATCCAACCCATTAGGGATGGAATTGAGAAAAGTTATCCTGACAGGAAAAACTTCCTACAGGATAACTTTCATCTATTTTCAAATAAAATTTAGCCTATCCTTGCTGATACTTCGAAAAATCGGTGTTGAGCATACTTCCGGTTTCCTTCAGCGCTTGATGGAAAGCAAAACAGGCATAGATATCCTGTGGAAGATGCCCTTTCACGCCACGATTAAGATATTCATGCAACAGCGGCCGATAGTCGGGATGGGCACATTTTTCGATGATCTCTTCAGCACGCTTCCTGGGGCCCTTACCCCGCAGATCGGCCACCCCATATTCAGATACAATAATCTTTACTGAATGCTCATTATGGTCTTCATGCGTCACCTTGGGTACTATACAGCTGATCGTTCCTTTCTTGGCCGTTGAAGGTGTAAGGAAGATGGAGAGATAGGAATTGCGGGTAAAATCGCCCGATCCACCAATCCCGTTCATCATCTTGGTGCCATTTACATGGGTAGAGTTGACACTCCCAAAAATATCCACCTCAATGGCAGTATTCAAAGCAATGATTCCCAACCGACGTGCCAACCCGGGATTATTGGTTATCTCGGAAGGGCGTAATACCAGTTTATTCTTGAAGAAATCGAGATCATTATAAAATTGCTCAAGTACTTCATTGCTGACAGTCAGTGAACAACCGCTGGCAAAAGAGATATTTCCTTTCTGCATCATGTCGATCACCGCATCCTGGATCACTTCGGTATAGACTTCGAAACGGGGAATTTCAGGATTGCTGCCCATGGCAGCAAGTACCGCATTGGCAATATTTCCCACACCCGACTGGATTGGCAAGAAATGCGCAGGAATACGTCGTGCATTTATTTCGCCGACGAAAAAGTTGGCTACATTTTCACCTATCTGGGCAGTCACTTCGTCTACAGGTGCGAACCCTCTCCCTTCTCCATCCTTTTCGGTTTCCACTACGAAGATCTTTTTGGGGTTCACTTTCACATAATCGAGTCCGATCCGGTTCTGCACCTCGAAAATAGGTATCTCGCGCCGTTTGGGAGGATCCTGCAATTCATATATATCGTGCAATCCACGTAATTTAGAAGGAATTTTTTTATTCAATTCCACAATCACGATATCGGCCAACCGGCAAATAGTAGGAGTAATACCCACCGCGGTTGTCGGAACAATCTCCCCCTTTTCGGTAACCTCGCAAGCCTCAACAATAGCTACATTAATTTTACCGAAAAAACCGTAACGAATTTCCTGTGCAAGTTGTGAGAGATGAAGATCGAAAAAATCGAACTCATTTCTGTTAAGTGCGTCCCTTGTATCTTTGTTGGTTTGATAGGGGGTGCGAAATTTGATAGCCTTCGCACGGGTAAGTGTACCATCGATGGAATCACCGGTAGATGCACCGGTAAATACACCAATCTTGAAAGGATTGCCCTTGGCATGCTCTGCCTCTGCTCTCTTCGCAATCTCCACCGGAACCACTTTGGGGCATCCGGCATGAGTAAAGCCGCTGAAGCCCACGTTGTCGTTATGTTTCACGAGTGTCGCAGCCTCTTCAGCGCTGATAAATTGTAATGACATAAATAATATTTATTTTTGTATTTAGATAAATTCGAAATAATTTCAATACTTTCTCTGCATAATTTCAGCGTAGATC
>JAAYFR010000263.1 GCA_012728155.1 Bacteroidales bacterium
TGAATCGTTGCCCAAAGGGGCACTTCCCAACCGCACCAATATAGTCGTCACTTCCGATAAAGAAGAGCACTATCCCGGCTGTGTTGTGGTCCGGTCTTTAGAGCAAGCATTGGCGCGTTGCAACAATGAAGATACTGTTTTCGTAATAGGAGGCGGGCAACTCTACCGTGCAACCCTCCCCTTGGCAGAAATACTCTATCTCACCCGTATTCACCACACGTTCGACGATGCTGACACCTTCTTCCCGGAAATAAATTTCGACGAATGGGAGTTGACTCGGCAAGAAAAATACGAAACGGATCAAAAACATCAACATAGCTATTCGTTTTTGACCTATATAAAAATCAAATAGTAATATGAGAAAATCGATATCTATCCTGTTTATCCTTGCTTTATCTTTTTCATCTTTTTCTCAAAATCATGCCGATGATTCCTTGAAACAGAAGCTGAACAGGTCGCTCACCAATATTTACAAAGAGACCCTGCTGAGTCCCGGAAGGGTTGTCGTAGATAGCATTGCGTTGAATGAAAAAAAGAAGAGTGTGGAGATCTATACCAACCTCTCACTATCCTATCTTCCGATGCGGGAACAGAGGGTCTTGCTCATCTACGATAGTGTACGCTATCACCTCCCGCCGGCACAAAAAAAATACCGGATAGCCCTCTTTTCAGACCAGCAGGAGATCAGCCATCTGATTCCTAATTTTTTCCGCACTAAACAAAAAGATAAGAGCCGGATGATTGCCCATCGGGTAAAAAAACCGCTTGTCTCCAATATTTCTTCCCCAACGGAAGGTTTCGACAAAGGATTACAAAATAATCATATCGCCCTATGGCAAAGCCATGGATGGTATTACGAACAGAAGCTGGAGAGATGGGAATGGCAGCGAGCGCGCATTTTTCAAACGGTAGAAGATCTCTATACACAAAGTTACGTACTTCCGTTTCTGGTGCCGATGCTCGAAAATGCAGGTGCCAATGTATTGATGCCGCGCGAACGAGATTACAACAAGATAGAGCTGATCATCGATAATGACGACGACAGAGGAGCAGATCAGTCCGTTCACCCACAGAGGTATGGCAATGCACGATACAACGAGATCAACGGAAAAGAGAGATGGGAAAACAGCTATTTGGCTGGATTTGCAAATCCCAAAGAACACTATTCGGATGGTGAAAACCCATTTAAGATGGGGACAGCCCGACAAATCAAGACAGTAACCAAAGAGAAAGAGAGTCTGGCGGAATGGTATCCCGATATCCCGGAAAAGGGGAAATATGGCCTATATGTCTCCTATCAGACCATGAAGAACAGCAGCGACGATGCCCTCTACAGCGTGTACCATGCCGGCGGTAAAACCGATTTCCATGTCAACCAGCAGATGGGTGGCGGCACCTGGATATTTCTGGGATATTTTCATTTCGATGAAGGGCTCAATCACAAAATAACCCTCTCCAACAAGAGTAGCCGTACCGGGCGGGTGGTCTCTGCCGATGCCATCAAGATAGGCGGAGGTATGGGAAATATCGGAAGACCCGAAATCAGCGGCTATCCCCGTTATACCGAAGGGGCGCGATACTGGATGCAATGGGCCGGCGTACCCGACAGCATATACAACCGAACCGGGGGAAAAGATGATTATACCGACGATTACGCCTCCCGCGGAGCATGGGTCAACTGGCTTGCAGGCGAATCATCTGTTTTGCCCAAGGAGAGGGGACTTAATATCCCTCTGGATCTCTCTTTGGCATTCCATACCGATGCCGGTACTTTCTGGGGCGACACCATCGTCGGCACGCTCGGCATCTATATGACCCACTTTAACGACGAGTTATTCGAAAACGGGAAATCGAGATGGGCATCCCGTGACCTGTCGGAGCTGGTGATGGAGGAGATTGTGAACGACATACGACGGGAATTTGAGCCGGAATGGAGGCGACGGCATCTCTGGAACCGCTCTTATGCCGAAGCACGAATGCCCAACGTGCCGTCGATGCTGCTGGAGCTGTTATCGCATCAGAATTTCGCCGATATGCGCTACGGGCTCGACCCTACTTTCCGGTTTACGGTAAGCCGCTCAATCTATAAAGGGATGTTGAGATTCATAGCGAGTCAATACAACCGACCTTACGTAGTACAACCACTGCCGGTAAAAGAATTCAGCACCTCCTTTTCAGGCGATACCGAGGTAGAGTTAAAATGGCAACCCACACCCGATCCGGCAGAGCCATCGGCAGCCCCCACCCGATACATCGTCTATACGCGTCTCAACGGTGGAGGTTTTGATAACGGTGTCATGGTAAACAGCAATAAATATGTGAAAAGCATACAAAAGGACTCTATCTATAGCTTCAAAGTGGTTGCAGTAAACGATGGAGGGATCAGCTTTCCGTCAGAGATCCTATCCCTCTGCCGCCAGACGGATCAGAAAGGAGAAGCATTGATCGTGAATGGCTTTACAAGAGTTTCCGCACCGCTCAGCTTCACCACCTCTGAAGACAGTATCGCCGGTTTTGCAGGTAAGATGGATAACGGCGTCCCCTATATCGCCGATCACCATTTTATTGGCCATATGCATGAGTTTCGTCGCATAATTCCCTGGATGGATGACGATGCATCAGGCTTTGGCGATAGTGATGCCAATTACGAAACTACGCCAATTGCGGGAAACACTTTCGACTATCCCTATATCCATGGAGGGGCTCTTGCTGGAGCGGGCTATTCATTTGTCTCCTCTTCGGCGGAGGCAATCGAGAATAAAAATGTATCTTTACACTCCTATGCTGTAGTTGACTGGATCTTGGGGAAACAACGGGAATGGTCGGTAGCGCGGGGAGCCAAACCGCCAAAGTTCAAAACGTTCCCTAAAGCCACTCGAGAGGCTATCAGCGACTATTGCAATGGCGGCGGGAAATTCATCGTCAGCGGTGCTTTTGTAGGAACCGACTTGTGGGACAATCCCTATGCCACCGAAGATGACAGGAAGTGGGCACAAGAGATCCTCAAATACAAGTGGAGAAACAATTATGGTGCAGTGACCGGACAAATTAAGGCGGTGGCCTCCCCCTCTCCATCATTGCAGGGAGACTGGTCATACTACCATATACCGAATAGTGAGAGTTATGTGGTGGAATATCCAGATGCCATCGAACCGGCAGACAAAAACGCCTTTACCCTCTTTCGCTATTCCGAAAACAATTTAAGCGCCGGAGTGATCTACAAAGGGGAGAAATATGGTACCGTTGTACTTGGATTTCCAATTGAATCGGTAAAAGGAGAAGAAAACCGGAGTCGGCTGGTGAAGGGATTGGTTGAGGCATTGACCGATTAGTAGAGGTCAGCCCTATCGGAACAACTTCTTCCGATTGATCAAAATTAACAGAATGGCACTACTCGCTCCGTTTGGTCGGGAGTGCCCCATTTATAATTCAATTTTTATGCAAACAATAGATGCCTTTATTCTTTATACACAACCGGAACAGGCAAAAATAACAGTGAAAGCACTCAAACAGTCAGAACTGATAAAAACTATTTATCTGCTTACGCCAGATGAGACGGCCACCCCTGTTGAAGGTTGTGAGAAGATCATCATCGACAGGCTCCAGAGTAGCCAGACAATCAGAAAAATTGCCGCAAACTCCACCGCCGACTATACACTTGTCTATCAGAAACCATCTATCTTGAAGCCGGGATATTTCGCCCTCGAACGGATGATGCGCATCGCACTCGATACCCGGGCAGGGATGGTGTACGCCGACTACTTCGCAATCATGGATGGAAAAAAGAAAAATAACCCACTCATCGACTATCAGGAGGGGAGCCTGCGCGATGACTTCAATTTCGGATCGTTGTTGCTCTATGATGCCGATGCGCTCAAAGAGGCCGCGACCAGGATGGATGAAAACTACGAGTTTGCCGGGCTCTATGACCTGCGGCTCAAAGTGTCACAACACCATCCATTAGTACATATCAATGAATACCTCTATTCCGAGATCGAAGAGGACAACCGCACTTCAGGAGAGAAGATATTCGACTATGTAGATCCCAAAAACCGACAGGTACAGATAGAGATGGAGCAGGCTTGCACGCAACACCTCAAAGAGGTGGGCGCCTACCTCGCTCCACAATTTGAAGAGATAGAATTCAACGCAAACTATTTCGAACGGGAAGCTTCCGTAATCATTCCCGTACGTAACCGAATAAAAACTATTCGCGATGCAATCACTTCGGTATTGCAACAAAAAACAAGCTTCCCCTTTACCCTTATTGTAATCGACAATCATTCCACCGACGGCACTACCGAAGCTATCGACGAATATAAACATGATGAACGACTGATACATATCATTCCGGAACGAGACGACCTGGGTATCGGTGGGTGCTGGAACCTGGGTGTGCATCACCCCCAATGCGGGAAATTTTCCGTACAACTCGACAGTGACGATCTATATAGTGGTGAGGATACCCTCCAAAAGATTGTCGATGCTTTCTACGAACAGCAGTGTGCCATGGTAGTCGGCACCTACCGGATGACCAACTTCCATTTGGAGGAGATCCCTCCCGGCATTATCGACCATCGAGAGTGGACCCCCCACAATGGTCGGAACAACGCCCTACGTATCAACGGACTGGGAGCTCCCCGCGCATTCTACACACCGGTACTGCGTGATATCAAACTTCCCAACACCAGTTATGGAGAAGATTATGCCTTGGGGTTAGCCATCTCTCGCCGCTACCGGATTGGGCGTATTTACGATCTGCTCTACCTCTGCCGACGCTGGGAGGAGAACAGCGATGCGTCACTCGATATTGTGAAGATGAATGCCCATAACCTCTATAAAGATAGAATTAGAACTTGGGAATTACAGGCAAGGAAACAGTTGACAAGTGAAAAGGGGAAATGAACAGATAGTTTGGTCGGTGGAATTGAAAATCGACGTAACCAAATGCGTAAATAGAGATTAAAATATGGGCGAACCGCTGATTCATGTAGGGATATTACTGCAACAACAAAAGATCGACTTCTCGTTAGAAGCAGGATATAAGCTCAACGGTCGGGATATCCGACCTGCCGACTATTCGGTTGAGATAGTTGAGGGAAAGATCCTTTTCGATGAGAAACTTTTCGATGAGCTCCTTTTTGAGGCCGATGCGCTGCACCATAACGTTTTCGAATTGAAAAATGTGATTATCGGCGTGCAATTCCACTGGGAACGAAAAGAGGACCAACAATTTTTAGGCAGCCTCAAATTTATTGTGGAGAACGACAGCCTCTCGGCGATCAATATCGTTTCTTTAGAAGATTATCTCACCAGTGTGATCTCGTCAGAAATGAGCGCCACCAGTTCCGAAGAGTTGCTGAAAGCACATGCCGTCATCTCCCGGAGCTGGTTGCTGGCACAAATCCAAAAAAGTCACACTTTAGAAAAATCTGAAACCACCTATTGCACCTCGTTCGAGACATCAACCGAGATATTCAGATGGTACGACCGGGAGAATCACAACCGCTTCGATGTATGTGCCGACGATCATTGCCAGCGCTATCAGGGAATCACCCGTCAATCTACCCAATTGGTGAAAAAGGTGATTCAAGAAACATGGGGAGAAGTGCTGCTTTATGATAACGCCATTTGCGACGCTCGCTTCTCGAAATGTTGTGGCGGGGTGATGGAAACATTCGAAAATGTATGGGAACCGGTGGTGCATCCTTACCTGCAGGCGAAACCCGATCATACCGAAGATTCCCCCCTCCCCGATCTCACCGACGAAAAAAATGCCGAAGAATGGATCCGCTCCTCTCCGCCTGCTTTCTGCAATACGCAGGATGCAAATATATTGAGGGAGGTGTTAAATGAGTACGATCAGGAAACTGCCCACTTCTACCGCTGGCAGATAACCTATTCACAGGAAGAAATCTCCTCTCTGATAAGAAGACGATCCGGGATCGATTTCGGTGAGATCATTGCCCTGCAACCGCTCGAAAGAGGCAGATCCGGCCGTATCATCCGGTTGAAGATTATCGGAACGAAACGGGTAATGACAATTGGAAAAGAACTGGAAATACGGCGTACCTTATCGAAATCGCACCTATACAGCTCCGCTTTTGTGGTGGATACACAAGACGAAGACGAGGATGGTATTCCACAATCCTTCACCTTCACCGGTGCCGGATGGGGTCATGGGGTCGGATTATGCCAAATTGGTGCCGCCATCATGGCTGAGAAAGGATACAGTTATATTGAGATATTACAACATTATTTCCCTCAATCAGAAACTCTGAGAAATTATTGAAATGAAGACAACACGCAACCCCTGGAAATGGATTCCCACCTTATATTTTGCAGAAGGCTTGCCCTATGTGGCGGTAATGGTCGTTTCCGTCGTTATGTACAAGCGATTCGGACTATCCAACACCGAGGTAGCCCTCTATACCAGCTGGCTCTACCTCCCCTGGGTCATCAAACCTTTCTGGAGCCCGTTCGTAGATATCCTGAAAACCAAACGATGGTGGATCATATCCATGCAGTTGCTGATTGGCGCAGGATTTGCAGGCATTGCTTTTACCCTCCCCACTCCCTTTTTTCTGCAGGCCTCTCTCGCATTCTTCTGGTTGATGGCTTTCAGCTCCGCTACCCATGACATTGCTGCCGACGGTTTCTATATGCTTGCATTGGACGACTCTCAACAATCTTTCTTTGTCGGTATCCGTAGCACCTTTTATCGACTTGCCTCCATTACCGGACAAGGATTCTTGATTATCCTGGCAGGATTTCTTGAAAAGAGTAGCGGCAACATCCCACTCGCTTGGAGCATCACCTTCTTCATTCTGGCCGGTATGTTTATCGCTTTTTTTGCCTGGCACCGCTTTGCGCTACCCCGCCCCGACAGTGATACGGGAAAAGCAGCCCATACTCCGAAAGAGGTGATGAACGAATTTGTAAATACATTCAAAACCTTTTTTACAAAAAAAGGAATCGGGGTGGCAATCGCCTTTATGTTGCTTTATCGACTGGCAGAAGCGATGCTGGTAAAAATGACCTATCCATTCCTGCTTGATGGCCGCGAACTGGGCGGTTTGGGATTGAGCACACAAAATGCCGGCATCGCCTATGGCACTGTAGGTGTAATAGCACTCACCTTGGGGGGAATCGTCGGAGGGATTGTAGCTTCCCGGAAGGGACTCAAATACTGGATATGGCCTATGGCGATGGCAATCACCCTGCCCAATATTGCCTATCTCTTGCTGGCGATCTATCAACCGGAGAATTTCCTTTGGGTTAATGTGGCAGTGGCAACCGAACAGTTTGGCTATGGTTTTGGATTCACCGCCTATATGCTCTTTCTCATCTACTTCTCTCAAGGCGAGCACAAGACGGCGCACTACTCCATCTGCACAGGTTTTATGGCATTGGGGATGATGTTGCCGGGGATGGTTGCCGGATGGATCCAAGAGCAGTTAGGTTATCTGAATTTCTTTATATTCATCATAATTGCCATTATTCCCACACTGCTACTGATTCCCTTTATAAAGATAGATAAAGAGTTCGGGAAAGCCAAGAAGTGAGGTGATAATTGATTAATTGACTGATATATGAATAAAATCAACCTGTTTATAGTATGTGGTTTGCTCATCTCCTTCGCTTCAACTGCCCGGGAGGTGAAAGTGAAGACGGGGATAGAGGTGTTGAAAGAGTCTGACTTCAAGATACTGCAAGGGAAACGTATCGGTCTGATTACCAACCCTACCGGCGTTGACAATAACTTAAAATCGACGATCGATATCCTGCATGAAGCACCCAATTTGCAACTCGTAGCACTTTACGGCCCCGAACATGGTGTACGTGGTGATATGTATGCCGGCGATAAAATCGAATCAAGTACCGATCCCAATACCGGCCTACCCGTCCATTCACTTTATGGAGCGACCAGAAAACCGACCAAAGAGATGCTGGAGGGTGTAGAGGTGCTGGTTTATGATATCCAAGATATAGGATGCCGATCCTATACCTATATCTCGACCCTGTTTCTGGCAATGCAGGCCGCAGCAGAGAACAAGATCGAATTTGTGGTTCTCGACCGTCCCAATCCGTTAGGGGGGTTGAAAGTGGAAGGCAATCTGGTGGAAGAGGGCTTCTTCTCATTTGTCAGTCAATTACCGATTCCCTATCTGTATGGGCTGACCTGCGGAGAATTGGCGGAGATGATTGTCGGTGAGGGAATGATTTCCCAGCCCTGTAAACTGACAGTGGTAAAGATGAAGAGATGGAGACGGAAGATGCATTTCGAAGATACCGGATTACCTTGGATTCCCACCTCCCCCCATATCCCATTCGCCCACTCAGCCTATTTTTATCCCGTTTCCGGAATAGTAGGAGAGCTGGGCTATATGTCGATCGGCGTTGGGTACACACTCCCCTTTGAAATATTCGCCGCGGAATGGATCAACGCCGAAGAGTTCTCCAGAGCACTGAATAAAAAACAGTTAGCGGGAGTAGCATTCCGCCCTATCCATCTGAAACCCTACTATGCGGTGGGACAAGGAGCCCACTTTCAAGGCGTACAGATTTATCTGACCGACTTTGGGAAAGCACGTTTGTCGGATATCCAGTTTCATGTGATGGAAGTAGCTGCAACGCTCTATCCCGACAAAAAAGTGTTTGATCATGCTCCCGAAAACCGTTTCAATATGTTTGACAAAGTGAGCGGCAGCGATTTTATCCGTCTGGAGTTTTCAAAAAACCACCGTTTTGCCGATATTCAATCCTACTGGACAAAAGATGAAGATAGATTCAGACAATTATCAAAGAAATATTATCTTTACAAATCATAAGATGAAAAATATGAATAAAATCAACACACCACAACTGAGCGGACGCTTGCTCTCACTCGATATCCTTCGAGGAATCACTATCGCTGGCATGATCATGGTCAATAATCCAGGCTCATGGAGTGCTGCCTATGCTCCCCTTCGCCACGCCCAATGGCACGGACTGACACCTACCGACCTGGTTTTTCCATTTTTCATGTTTATCATGGGTGTATCCACCTATATGTCGCTACGCAAATTCCATTTTGAACCATCCAAAGCAGCTATTTGGAAAATTGTGCGTCGCACCATCCTTATCTTTGTGATAGGGTTAGCTTTAGGCTGGTTCGGCAAGTTGTGTAGCGGACTTGCATCCGGAGAGTCATTTTCACAAGCTGCCACCCATTTCGATACCCTCCGCATACTGGGTGTATTACAACGATTGGGGTTGGCCTATGGATTTGCAGCGCTGATCGCCATATTTGTAAAAAGTAAATATTTGCCATGGGTGATTGGAGTGCTGTTGACAGGCTACTTCCTGCTGCTGCAATTTGGGAAAGGATTCGAGATGTCGGAACAGAATATCATTTCCGTGGTTGACCGCGCCTTATTGGGTGCCGACCATATGTATAAGAATACCACTCCCTCAGGCGAACGAATCGCTTTTGACCCGGAAGGGTTACTCAGCACGCTTCCCTCCATCGCCCACGTACTGATTGGATTCCTTTTCGGGAAATTGATCATCGATAATCGGGATAACCATACCCGTGTAGAAAAGCTGTTGATCTGGGGGAGCATCCTCGCCTTTGCAGGATTACTGCTGCAATATGGCTGTCCGATCAACAAGAAGATATGGAGTCCTACCTTCGTCCTCACCACTACCGGATTTGCCGCTCAACTGTTAGGATTGCTTATCTGGATCATCGACATCAATAAAAAGGAGCGGTGGAGCCGGTTTTTTCATGCCTTTGGCGTCAATCCGCTTACCGTATATGTTTTTGCCGGTGTATTCGCCACACTGCTCTCCAACATCAAGTTCACGATGCAGGGAAAAGCCATCTCCATCAAGGGGTTTCTCTATGAGGTCTTGCTACGTCCGTGGGCAGGTGATTATTTCGGTTCGCTGCTCTACGCCCTTTTATTTGTCACCTTCTGCTGGCTCTTCGGCTATATCCTCTATAAACGAAATATATATATCAAATTATAGTGTGCTTCGCACGATAAAAAAGGAGTAGCTGTGCAAATTGAAGATTTGGAAATTTTAATTGCCGATAGCGGGGCGACCAAGACAGACTGGTGTCTTGCAAAAAACGGGAGATCGGTCTATCGTTTTTCTGGAGACGGGATCAGCCCCATCTATCAAACAGGGGAAAGCATCGCAGCAGAGATCAGACTACAACTGCTTCCCCTCTTAAAAGAGGCCCATATAGGAGCGATCTATTTCTATGGAACAGGATGTATCCCGGAAAAAATAGATCTGGTGCGTGATGCGCTTTATCAATCGTTCCCTATCGACTCCATCCATGTTTATAGCGACCTGATTGCAGCTGCGCATAGCCTTTGCGGTCGCCAAGCCGGCATTGCTTCTATTCTGGGAACCGGAAGCAATTCCTGCGAATGGGACGGATTCAATATCAAGAAACAGATCTCCCCACTCGGTTATATTTTGGGCGACGAAGGAAGTGGTGCCCAATTGGGGAAATTCCTGGTTGGCGACGCATTGAAAAATCAACTCACTGACGGCCTGAAAGAGGCACTATTCGATGAATATCAACTTACCACCGCCCTCATCATCGAAAAAGTGTACCGTCAACCTTTCCCCAACCGATTTCTTGCTGGCCTTTGCCCGTTCCTGCTCAAACATATCGACGATCCCACGATCGGGCGAATCGTCTCCCGCAGTTTCTCCTCTTTTTTTGAAAGAAACGTGATGCAATATGATTATCAAAAAAATAAAGTTAATTTTGTGGGTTCAATCGCATGGCATTTCTCCCAGCCGTTAAGGGAGGTGGCAGAAGAAAAAGGGATCGAAATCGGAACCATTCTCCAATCACCCATGCAGGGATTGATCGACTATTATTATTGCTAATTACAAACCAACAATGAGACGACGATGAAAATCGGAATTAATTGTCCCGATATGTCGGGTCGTCAAATCAAGAATCATGTCTTTTCTTAAAATAACGGAGCAGCCATCGCTCTACGATAACTTAGAACAAAAATCTCTCCTCGACATTCTCACAGAGATCAACCGGGAGGATCAGAAAGTGGCACTTGCCGTACAGAAAACTATCCCCGAAATAGAGAAACTGACCACAGGCATAGTGGAAAGGATGCACCGGGGAGGGCGTCTTTTCTATATAGGTGCCGGCACGAGTGGCAGGCTCGGCGTGCTCGATGCCTCTGAAATTCCCCCTACCTTTGGCA
>JAAYFR010000264.1 GCA_012728155.1 Bacteroidales bacterium
CCTACTATGCGTCTCGTTATTCCAACACCGTTTTTTCATTGGATAATAGCGTGGAGCCTTATTTCCGAATCAACAGCAAGAGGCTGTTGCAAAAGGAGGATTTTGAAGGGTTGAATTTTTCAAGTCCACGTATATTTTTGGAGATTAATGGCATTCGAAAGATAAAATCGATTTATGATTTTCAAGAAACTAAAAACTATATCTTTTGTGGATATTTCAATGAGTCTATAACCGGAATCGATATACTGCTCTATTGTAAGAATACTGGAAAGGCGAAGTTGTATGGCGCTTTCTTTGATGACTATTTTTATAACACTGCTACTAATTTTATCATGCCTTTTTTTGGCTGTTCGGATGAAGAGGGATTATATGCATTCATACCTGTTGAAAGCATGTCCTTTTTTCTTGATGTCTATAAATCAGGAGGTATAAAGTATGAACTTGGCAAGAAACAACATAACCACATCACAAAACTCTCCGAGGAGATGAATCCACTATTATTCTATTATGAGCTGAAGGACTAAACGTGAAAATGTGAAAATATTGTGATAAATTTCCACTGACATGGTTCTCGCAAGCATATTGAAATGAAGAAAAACAAAATTACCCAAGAAATGAAATGGAGTTATACGTTGGTATTCCTCGTATTGCCCTTGGCATGACCATCTTTTCGTTATCAAGGTTAGAGGCCGGTATCCGCGGCAATCAAAAAAATATCAATGTTTCCATGGATGGCTCTTTGGATATTCGGGATTTTAAGAAACTATCAACTTGTAATGGATGTACTTATCTAATAAAATAAACAAATCATCGGTGGTGGATATGCTCGTTGTCCTTTTCTTGGGGATAATATTGGTGACTTATGACTATCGGAAAGACATGCTTCCTGACGGCCTGGTTTTCTCTTTGCAATTATGCGCCGGGTGGTTCCTATTCAGGATTCTCCATACTTATTTCCCCGCCATTACCTTTTATGCCATGCTTCTGCTACTGCTGTCCGGCTTGGTGGAGGCGGTTTGGGGATTGGGGCAGTTATATGACTTTTTCCCCTCGAAACACAGGCTCTTTAAAACAACGGGGTCATTTATGAATCCCGGCCCGTACGGTGGATTTATAGCTTTGCTGTTCCCCTTGGCATTGCATTACTGGTTTGTATTCAAACACACGAAGAAATGGATTGGTTGGCTTTTTCTCTTTGTGGGAGCGGTTTGTATGATGGTATTCCCCGCCACGTTAAGCCGCGCCGCGTGGGTGGCGGCCGCGGCGGGAAGTTTGACGGTTCTATTGACAGATACGCGTATTGTCGCGAAGCTCCGTGTCTTTTGGAGGCGCCATAAAAGAAAGTCTATTATCGTTATCACTGTTTTATCCATATTGTTGGCCGGAAGCGCGTATGGCATATACTATTTGAAGAAGGATTCGGCCGACGGGCGGCTGTTCATGTGGAAGATTACAGCGTTGGCGATAAGGGAGTCCCCCGTGGAGGGAACCGGCCTGGGCGGTTTCCCCGCCGCTTACGCGGGGGCGCAAATGGAGTATTTCAAGGGCGGAAAGGCCTCCCAAACCGAGAAACTGGTGGCGGGATGCCCGGATTACGCATTCAACGAGTATCTTCAGATATTCTTGGAACAGGGATTGATAGGCGTTATCCTGTTCCTATTACTTACATACCTGATTATCAAAAATGGAATTAAAAACAGGCAAATTGGAGCGACCGGAAGTTTCGTGGCCTTGTCGGTATTTGCATTAGCTTCCTACCCTTACCGGTTGTGGGAGTTTCCTGTTATCTGGGTGGTATTGGGAACCGCTTGTATGGCACAGCCGCGTCTCAAAACTGCCGGAAAGGAATCCTATGGCTGGAAAGAAATGATGCTGACCTTTTTATTGATAGTGATTTTGTGTTCCGCTTCCATCGCGGGTATCATAAAGCAAAAGGAGTTCTATCAGGCGGAGAAAGAATGGAAGAGTCAACGCGGAATGAAAGCATATACAACGGTGATGGATGGTTACGCGGGACTCTACCCTTTGCTCGGCCATAAGCGGAAATTTGTGTTCGAATACGGGAGGGCCTTGAACGCGGCCGGGGAGAAAGCGAGGGCCGACAGTATTTTTGACAGGGGATTGGAAATAAGTTGTGACGCGGCATTCTATAATGTAAAGGGGCGAAATTATCACGAGATGGGAGAATATGACAAGGCGGAGGATTGTTATATAAAGTCCACATGGCTTCTGCCCGAACGCATCTATCCATACTTTTTGCTTACTAAACTTTATGCCGACTCAATCAATTATCAACCGGACAAGATGGTCGGGGCGGCAACCGCCGTGTTGCAAAAAGAGCCGAAAGTCCATTCCATGGCCGTCACGGAGATGCGGGCCGGGGTGAGGGAGATATTGAGAGAGAAAGGAGTAAACCATGAATAAAGCCGGCAAGATATTACGCAAGACAGGGCATATCCTGTTAGACATGTTTTACTATGCCTCCATGGCCCTGTGTGCCTTTATTTTCCTGCGCGTATTTGTTTTCAGTTCTTACAGGATACCTTCCGACTCCATGGAGCCGGCCATATTACCCGGTGATTATGTGCTTGTGAGCAAACCGGCTTATGGCGCCAGGCTTTTTGACCTTTTCAGCGCGGTGGAAGGGAAAGAGGTGAAAATTAAACGTGTGCCGGGTTATACTTCCGTCCAGCATAACGATGTGGTTGTGTGCCATATTCCTTATCCCAATAACCCTGATAAGATGGAAATGCACATGTTGAGGTATTATATCAAACGTTGTATTGGCGTTCCGGGCGATACGCTGCGGATAGTCAACGGCATCTATGCAGTGAACGGCGACACATCGAAACGGTTGGGGGACTACGTGAAAGAATTGGCTTTAAGCCGGAAGACGAAAGAGGACTTTCGTGGCGGAGGGTATCATACTTTTCCCTGGGACACGCTTGTGAACTGGAATATCAAGGATTTCGGCCCACTTTATTTACCTCGCAAAGGAGACCGTATTACGTTGGACGAGACAAAAGCATTGCTTTATAAAAAAATCATTGAGTGGGAGAAAGGATACCCTCTTCCATTGGAGAATTACACGCTGCTGGATAATGGAGAAGCCATGCAAGAGTACACTTTTCGCCATGACTATTATTTCATGGGGGGCGACAAGGTGGAAAATTCGCATGATTCCCGTTATTGGGGGTTGCTTCCCGACGATCTGGTCGTGGGGAAGGCATGGATAATCTGGAAGTCGGTCGACCCCCGCTCCGGAGGGGCCAGGTGGGAGAGGGTGTTGAAAAGGATACGATAGCCGGCCGGGCGTCAAGAATATCATTTTTTTTAATACTTGCGCACGATAATTGAGTATGTATTTTCGCTAAATGAATAATAAATTAAAATTAATTTATATTTCTTTGTAAGAAATTCTTTTGCCTATGGGCTGTCATGAAGTGAATGCGGGCTTTTCCATGAAATCTAATCTTGCCGGGATTTCATGAATATATATAGCGGCTTATACAGGGATCTGTGTCCGGTTTTTTAGCAACGTGTATAAACTTCAATAGTGTATGAGAAGCATTGTGATAGTGCTGTCCGCCGGTTTTGCCCTTTCCCTTTTCTCCTGCGGGGAGAAGCCAAACCCGAAAATTGTCGGGATTGTCACCGAGTGGCAGGGAAAGGAAATTGTCTTCCCGGAGAATATCGTCTTTAC
>JAAYFR010000265.1 GCA_012728155.1 Bacteroidales bacterium
CCTCCATGCCCTGGTCCACCCAATCCCAGATATATCCGCCCTGTAGGTTGGGGTATTTGTAGATCGCTTCCCATTGGATATCGAGATTCCCGTTGGAGTTTCCCATGGCGTGCGAATATTCGGAAGGGATCACCGGCCGGTCGCTCCCTTTCCGGCCTACCTCTTCGAGCCAAGCGGCACTGGGATATTGGGGTACATACATGTCGGAGTTAAAGCCCCACAGCGCCCGTTCATAGTTCACCGGTCGATCCATCAGGCTTCTTTCCTGCTCTTTCAGGTATTTATAGGTATGGAAGAAATTGATACCGTTTCCTGCCTCATTGCCGAGCGACCAGATAAAAATGGAGGGTTGGTTTTTGTTTCGTTCGAACATGTTCACCGTCCTGTCCATGTGCACCTGTTCCCATTCGGGATGTTTGGCAAGCGATCTTTCGCTGTAATAGAGCCCATGTGATTCGATATTTGCCTCGTCATAGAGGTAGAGGCCATATATGTTGCAGAGCTCATAGAAACGGCGCGACTGGGGATAATGGGAGAGGCGGACCGTATTGATATTGTGTTGTTTCATCAACTCGATATCTTTCATCATCCATTCTTCTGTCACATAATGTCCCGTCTTGGGGTTGGTCTCGTGCATATTGACTCCTTTTAATTTGATGGGTTGTCCGTTCACAAGGAAAAGGCGGTCGGTCCGATCTCCGGTTTTCACCGGTTTGATCTCGAAGCGGCGGAATCCGACAGGGTAGGGGACCACTTCCCCCGACTCTTCTCCCTCTCTCTTCACCGTGATAAGCAATTTGTAGAGATAGGGGTGTTCGGCTGACCAGGTTTCCACAGCCGGCAGTAGAGCGCTGAAACGGATGGAATTCTCTCCATGGCTTGTCACTGCGATAGGTTTTGTTTCTGACGTTACGACCTTGCCGAGGTGGTCGAGAAGTTCATAGGATACGTCGGCAAAGGAGGCGCCGGATTGGTAGTTGGCGACCGTGGTTTCCAACTCAAAAATACCGTTGAGGTAACTTTCATCCAGCGTTGATGTCACCCTGAAATCACGGAGTGATGTTTTGGGTTGCGACCAGAGGAATATGTCCCGTTCAATACCGCTGATGCGCCAGAAGTCCTGCGCTTCGAGGTAAGACCCCGTGCTCCAGCGGAATATCTTTAGCACAACGCTGTTCGTGCCGGGATGCAGATATGGGTTGATCCTGAATTCGGCAGCGGTCTTGGAGTCTTCGCTATACCCCACCTCTTTCCCGTTGATATAGAGATAGACTCCTGATTTGGCCCCATCTATCGTCAAGAATATCTCCCGGTCGTTCCAATCTGCCGGAATATCTATTTCACGACGGTAAACGCCTACCGGATTTTGCTCGGGGAGATAGGGTGGTTCCATCTTCGGATAACGGGTTTCGGGATCGCGCTCTACAAACTCATAAGGATGATTCACGTAGATGGGTGTGCCGAAGCCTTGTAATTCCCAGTTCCCCGGCACCTCTATATCGCTCCAGCCGGTGAGTGTGACCGTGGAGTCGGTGATGTTCTCCGGGAGTTGTGTGTAGGAATCCACAAAATAGAATTTCCATGTCCCATTGAGAGAAAGGTAATATTTGCTCTTTTCAAAAGCTATCTCAAGTGCCTCCTCTCTGTTTTTATAGTTCATAAATTGAGTGCGTGGATGCTCTTTGTTTACCTGTACCACGTTCACATCCTTCCAGTAAGGAGTTGTACGTCGCCATGAAATTGATCTGTGATCCTGTGCAGGCAATGTCTGTATAGAAAGCAGGCTGACTACTGCCATCAGGAAAAAAAATTTGTTGTTCATATATTTATAGTTAGAGATTGACTTCTTGTGTTCATCCCGTCCAACCGGGATCTACACTTCGTTTCGATTGGCACGTTATCCGGCAGTTTCCTCTATCCGGGAAAGAATATTATCTGACAGACGGCTGGCACCCAGTCGGAAGAGCGTGTTGTTGCACCATTTTTCGCCCAGAATCTCTTTTGCAATGGTGTAGTATTTGACTGCATCTTCCACACGTGTGACTCCTCCAGAGAGTTTCAGGCCGACTTCCTTTCCGCTCTTGGCATGATAGGAGCGGAGCGCATGACACATCACATAGGCTGCTTCGGGCGTCGCTCCGGGATATCCTTTTCCTGTGGATGTTTTCAGGAAATCGGCTCCGGAATAGAGTGCCAGGATGGCTGCATTGTGTATGTTTTTCATATTTTGTAATGCGCCGGTCTCCAGAATTACTTTCAGGGAGGCATGGCGGCAGGCATCTTTTATCTCGATAAGCTCCTCGCACATCTCTTCATATTCCCCCTCTAAGAATTTTCCTACGTTGATGACCACATCTATCTCGTCGGCACCGTCAGCTACGGCAAGTGCCGTTTCAGCCACCTTGATCTCGGTAAAGGTCTGCGATGCGGGAAATCCTCCGGCCACACAAGCGATCTTCACATCGGCCGTCAACGCCTCTTTTACGATGCGGACAAAGTTGGGATAGACGCAGATGGCTGCCACATTCTCTATTTCGGGATTTGCGCCATCGAACCGGTTTACCTTTTCAGTGAATTTCCAGATAGTCTCGTTGGAGTCGGTAGCGTTGAGAGAGGTGAGGTCGATACAGCCATAGAGCTTTTTATAGGTTGCCGGATTATTGTGCTCGCCATACTTTTCGACAAGCAGCTCATCTACTTTCTTCGACACCTCTTCATCGGTCAGTCGGAACGGATGAGCATTTAGTGCGTTCTCATATTTATTAATATTCATTGTGCTTATTTTTTTTATTATTTGCCTATCTATCTATCTATCTATCTATCAGATTATCATTCGGTAGTATATAATTTCTTGTTCTGCAGATGTCTTTCCGCATCTCTCCGGCTCTTTTTCTCTATGTTTTTCACCAGTGCTTTTTCCAGATCGACTCCGGTCTGGTTGGCCAAGCAGAGTAGCACCCAAAATACATCTGCCATCTCATCCGCCATATTTTTTGACAAGTCCGATTTTTTGAACGACTGGTCACCATAGGTGCGTGCCATGATCCGCGCCAGTTCGCCGACCTCTTCGGTGAGTAGCGCCATATTGGTCAGTTCACTGAAATAGCGTACGCCATAACTCTTGATCCACTGATCCACTTGTTGTTGTGCCTCCTGTATCGTCATCTTATTTCGTTTTTATTCTCTTCTCTTCGAATCAATCCAGATAGTGACCGGGCCGTCATTCACCAATTCCACCTGCATATCGGCGCCGAACTCACCGGTGGCCACCGGCTTGAGGAGCATCTCCGACAAAGTAGAGCAGAATTGCTCATAGAGTGGAATGGCGATCTCCGGTTTGGCGGCAGCTATATAGGAGGGGCGGTTCCCTTTTTTCGTGCTGGCATAGAGTGTAAATTGAGACACCACCAGCATGTCGCCTCCGACTTCAAGTATGGATCGGTTCATCACCCCCTTTTCATCGTCAAATATACGCAGATTTATACTCTTTTTGCATAAGAAGGCTATATCTTCTTCGTTGTCGTTTTCTTCTATGCCGACAAGAAGTAGCATCCCCTTGCCAATGCTGTCTATTTTTTTTCCGTGAATCTGAACAGCTGCGTTTGTAACCCGTTGAATAAGTAGTCTCATATTGTATCTATCCCTTTTTTTCTTCTCTCCATTTCCAGATGATTTCTCCCTTACTATTTCCGATCAGTGCGACGATCTCCTCTTTCTTCGCCTCTTTTATTTGCTTGATACTTTTGAAATGAACCAGCAATTTCTTTTTTGTCTCGGGGCCGATTCCTTTGATCTGATCCAATTCGGAAGTAGTTTGCGACTTGCTTCTTTTTTTTCGGTGAAAGGTGAGTCCGAATCGATGCGCCTCATCGCGTGCCTGCTGGATAAGTTTTAACGTTTCTGAATTTTTGTCGATATAGAGTGGGACGGGGTCTTCCGGGAAATAAATCTCCTCGAGACGCTCCGCAATACCGATAATGGCGATTTTCCCATATAATCCAATTTTCCGGAGTGTTTCCACGGCAGCCTGCAACTGCCCCTTACCTCCGTCAATCACAATAAGTTGGGGTAGGGGAGATGCTTCGTGAAGCAGCCGTGCGTAGCGTCTTTCCACGATCTCGCGCATCGATGCATAATCATCGGCACCTACAACGCTCTTCACGTTGTAATGACGGTACTCTTTTTTCGCGGGTCTTGCTTTTTTGAAGACCACGCAAGCGGCCACCGGATTTGTCCCTTGGATATTGGAGTTGTCGAAACATTCGATATGCCATGGGATCTCTTTTAACTGAAGATCATTTTGCACCCCTTTCAATATTCTTGTCACCCGCTGTTCGGGGTTGAGCATCTCCGCCTTTTTCAGTTTATCGATCTTGTACTGCTTTACATTTTTTTCCGACAGGTTGAGAAGTTCCCGTTTTTCTCCCCTCTGTGGGATGGTGAACGCTACATCCTGCAATTTCAAATCGGGGTTAAAAGGGACGATGATCTCTTTCATATTGCTGCCGAACCGTTGCCGCATCTCCACGATTCCCAGTCCGAGCAGCTCCTCCGGAGTTTCGTCGAGTTTCTTTTTGTATTCGAAAGTATAGGCCTGATTCACTGCTCCGTGTACTACGTGTAGATAGTTGATATAGGCAGATTGATCCGACTCTTCAATGGAAAAAATATCGAGATTGTAATTTATATTGCTGACTACTTGTGATTTCTCCCTGAAGCTCTGAATCAATATCAATTTTTCTTTTAGTTGGTGTGCCTCTTCAAACCGCAGTTGCTCTGCAAGGAGCTGCATCTTTTCGTGTATCTGTCGTTCGATGATGGCTACATTTCCCTTCAATATTTCGATGATCTCTTCGATATTCCTGTTGTAGTCTGCCAGCGATTGCAACGCTTCGCAGGGTCCTTCGCATCGGTGGATATGGTATTCGAGACACACCTTGAATTTGCCGGCGGCTATATTTTCCGGTGTGAGATTGAGTCGGCAAGTTCTTATTTTATACACTTTCCGAAAGATATCCAATAGTGCGTTTACCGATTGAACCGAAGTATAGGGACCGAAATAGCGGGAGCCATCTTTTACCACATTGCGAGTTTTATAGACCCTGGGGAAATACTCATTTTTCACCACGATGAAGGGGTACGACTTATCATCTTTGAGCATCACGTTGTAGCGTGGCTTCAATTTTTTGATCAGGTTGTACTCGAGCAGGAAGGTATCCTCTTCGGAATTGACGACAATATATTTTATCTGTCGGATCTTTCTTACCAGGATGCGGGTTTTCGGATGATCGTGCTGTTTGTTGAAATAGGAGGAGACCCTTTTTTTCAGATCTTTGGCTTTACCGACATATATCACGGTGCCGTTCTCATCAAGGAACTGGTAGCAGCCCGGTTGATGAGGAACAACGGCAAGGGTGTTTTTAATTTCGTCGGTCATGATAGGGTGGTCTCTTTAAAACTTGATCACCGAATTCAGTTCCACCTCTTTTGGAAATTGCGCAGATCCTTTTAACTCTTCCAATTCTATCAGGAAGTTGATATAGATCTTCTTCACACCCAATTTTTTTACCAGGTTATAGGCAGCCACCATGGTGCCACCGGTAGCCAGCAGATCATCGTGGAGCAACACCACATCCTCTTTGGTCAGCGCATCTTCGTGAATCTGTATGGTATCTTCGCCATACTCTTTGGTATAGGTCTCTTCAATTACCTTGTAGGGTAGTTTTCCCGGTTTGCGGATAGGGATAAATCCGGCGCCTAATCTGATTGCCACGGCAGGTCCCATGAAAAACCCCCGGGATTCGATTCCCACCACTTTGGTGATCCCTTTCTCTTTGTACCTTTCATAAAGGATGTCAGAAAGTTCTTTCAAATGGGGTGCTGATTGAAACAGGGTGGTGATGTCTTTGAACTGTATTCCCGGTATGGGAAAGTCAGGGATGTTCCTCACCGAGGAGGTAAGCTTTTCGATACTCATTTTTTTATTGTTGTTAATAGTTTTCCTGTCAGCTTACATTTTTATTTTTTTACGCAATACTTTTCAAGAAAACTATGTGAAAGAATCTCTATTTTTGGAATGTTCCACGTGAAACAATTCTCTTTTAACGACCCAGTAATACAAGTAAAACGGAGATGTCATTGGGAGATACCCCGGGGATTCTGCTCGCTTGCGCGATCGTTTCCGGATTGATTCGGACAAGCTTCTGTCGTGCTTCTGTTGAGAGCGATTGAATTTCGTCGTAGTTGAATTTGTCTTTGATCCGGATATCTTCCAGGCGGGAGATCTTGTCGGCAATCATTTGTTCACGCTTGATATAACCGTTATATTTTATTGCTATGTCGGCCGACTCGATAACCTCCTCTTTGCGTTCGTCGAGTGATTCCAGCAGGGTTTTGAGTGGAGCGATCTCTTCTGCCATCAGAGAGAGATGGATGTGTGGTCGGGTGAGCAGGTCATACAGTTTCACTCCCTGTTTCAATGGTGCTGTTCCGATATGTTCCAGGAAAGGATTGATACGATCCGCCTTGATGGAGAAATTGTGGGTAAAATCGATGATTTGTGTCACTTTTTCCATTTTATGATTGAGGAGTTGGATTCTCTCCTGCGTAGCCAATCCTAATTGATAACCCTTTTCCGTCAACCTTTCGTCGGCATTATCTTGACGCAGCAGGATGCGGTATTCAGCCCGGGAGGTGAACATCCTGTAGGGTTCATCCACTCCTTTGGTGATCAGGTCATCGATTAAAACTCCTATATATGCTTCATCTCTACGGAGCACGAAAGGTGTTCCCCCGTGACAGTTGATATGTGCGTTGATGCCTGCCATCATCCCTTGTCCTGCCGCCTCCTCATAGCCGGTAGTTCCATTGATTTGGCCTGCAAAAAAGAGGTTTTTGACCAGTTTGGTCTCTAATGTCGGGTATAGTTGGCGGGGATCAAAAAAATCATATTCGATAGCGTATCCGGGGCGGAAGATATGCACATTCCTGAAAGCCGGGATTTGTTGCAATGCATTTATCTGCATTTGCAAGGGTAGGGAAGAGGAAAATCCGTTGAGATAATGCTCATGGGTTGTCTCTCCTTCCGGTTCCAGGAACAGTTGGTGGTTTGTCTTGTCGGCGAAAGTGACAATCTTGGTCTCGATGCTGGGGCAGTAGCGTGGTCCGATACTTTGGATCTGTCCGTTGTAAAGGGGGGAGTCTTTCAACCCTTTGCGCAACACTTCATGTACCTCTTCCGAAGTATAGGTGATCCAGCAGCTCTTTTGCCTGAGTGTTCGCTGTACATGGGGAAGATAGGAGAATTTATGAAAATCTTCATCTCCTTTTTGCTCTTCCATCAGGGAGAAATCGACCGATCTGCCATCGATGCGTACCGGTGTTCCCGTCTTCATCCGGTCGGTGATGAATCCCAGTTCTCTCAATTGTTCGGTCATGCCGTAGGAGGCCGGTTCGGAGACTCTTCCGCCGTCGATTTGTACTTTACCTACATGGATCAGACCGTTCAAAAAAGTGCCGTTTGTAAGAATCACACACTTGGAGT
This sequence comes from Bacteroidales bacterium, assembly GCA_012728155.1. Lineage (GTDB taxonomy): Bacteria > Bacteroidota > Bacteroidia > Bacteroidales > Dysgonomonadaceae > Proteiniphilum. The sequence continues at coordinate 7,544 of JAAYFR010000265.1, forward strand.
AGAACTCCACTCCCATGCCGGTTTTCACCCCGGTGATGGTGGAATTTTGATAGATCAGTGCGGTCACCATATCCTGCCACATCTCCAGGTTGGGACTGTTTTCTATGATTTCACGCCATTGCGCGATAAATTTCATCCGATCACTTTGTACTCGGGGGCTCCACATGGCGGGCCCTTTGGAACGGTTCAGCATGCGGAACTGGATTGCAGTCTTGTCGCTCACAAATCCCATCTGGCCGCCCAATGCATCGATCTCGCGTACAATCTGTCCCTTGGCAATACCCCCCACTGCGGGATTGCAACTCATCTGGGCAATCTTGTTCATGTCCATCGTGATCAGAAGCGTTTTGGATCCCAATTGAGCGGCAGCCACTGCTGCTTCGCATCCGGCATGTCCCGCTCCCACCACTATGACGTCGTAATTGAAAGTCATTATTTTACTTTTACGATAGCAAAGATACTAAAAAAGAAAAAGTTAATTCTCGCTGTGATGTTAATTACCGATAAGATTATTGCAATATCCCTTATTTCAGATAAATATTGAGTGCACTGCCGCATAGGTATGATTTTCTATTGATGTCTCTTTCTGATTACTTTTGTTAATTCACCCATCTTAGGGTTAATTTTCTCCTTTCCCCCTCTACTAGCTCCTTTGGGCATTGTCAGGGTAGCTATCGCAAAAAGATTATCCTTGTTGTTTTGATAAATTTGGTTGTTAAAAAAGTGAGGAATTGACATAACTACACACATTTGATACAAATGTAAACGAGTGTTGTCGCATCTCATTTTTTTGTCAGGAGATATGTTCATCTTATTTTTAAAGCCTCTTCCTCAGCTGCTTTCATCTGTTGTTGCTCAGCATCTGATTTGTCATTCATGCCACACAAATGTAATATGCCGTGGATAATGACTCGGTAGAGTTCTTCTTGGGGATCGGTGTCGTATTGAATTGAATTGGAGTATACCGTGTCGAGACTGATAAAGATATCACCCGAAATGCGATCGCCTTCTGAATAATCGAATGTGATGATATCTGTATAAAAATCATGTTGCAGGTAGTGCTGGTTAATTTCCAGAATTTTTTCGTCGTTACAGAAAAGATAGGAGATGTCGCCCGTCTCTCTTCCATAATTTTTCGCCACGGTTTTTATCCAGTTGGCTGTCTCCCTTTTTTTTATTTTCGGGAAATTGATATTTTCAGAATTAAAACGTATAGCCATTTTATTAACATTTATTCAGCTGGAGAATCCTTTATATTTTATCCGAAAAAGAGGTAGGCCACAAAAATAGCGGCAATAATACCTGCCAAATCAGCCAAAAGCGCATAGGGAACGGTATAGCGGGAATTTTTGATGTTCACGGCGCCGTAGTAAACAGCCACAATATAGAAAGTGGTGTCGGTAGCTCCTTGAAAAACGGCCGACAATCTTCCGGCGAATGAATCGGCACCAAAAGTCTGCATGGCATCGATCATCATTCCACGGGCGCCACTGCCGCTCAATGGGTTCATCAGTGCTGTGGGCATACCGTCCACCCAACGGGTATCCATTCCCGTCATTGCCACCAGATCACGCAACCCTTCCATCAGGAAATCCATCGCTCCGGAAGCCCTGAAAACGCCGATACCGACCAGGATGGCGATCAGGAAGGGGATAATGGTGACAGCGGTTTTAAAGCCTTCTTTCGCTCCATCGATAAATGCGTCAAAGATATTGATCTTACTACGTAGTGCCTTTACAATAAAAAGGACGATGATGGTGAAGAGGAAGATGTTGGCAGCAAGCCCGGAAACAGTATTGATCTGTTCCTGCGGCATAGATTGAAAAAGCAGGATTGTACCCCCTATAATCCCTACCATGGCCAATAAAAAGCCCATAATCGCCTTGTTGAAAATATTAATGCGCTGCTTGAGGCAGACGGCAATCATACCCACCAGGGTAGCAGCAAAGGTGGCAATCATGATTGGGATAAATACATCGGCAGGATTGGCTGCCCCCATCTGTGCCCGGTAGACCATGATGGTGATGGGGATCAATGTCAGTCCCGATGCATTCAGCACTAAGAACATGATCATGGGGTCGGAAGCTGTCTCTTTCTTGGGGTTGATCTCCTGCAGTTCCTGCATCGCCTTCAGTCCGAATGGGGTGGCCGCATTATCCAGCCCCAGCATATTGGCCGATATATTCATCAGGATGGAACCGGAAGCAGGATGATTTTTGGGGATGTCAGGGAAGAGCCGTGAGAAAAGAGGAGCGACAGCTCTCGAAAAAAGCTCTATCATACCCCCTCGTTCTCCGATCTTCATCACTCCCAGCCATAGCGAAAGCACTCCCGTCAAACCAAGAGAGATTTCGAAACCGGTCTTGGCAGATTGATACGTAGAGTTCATGATTTCGGTAAAAACGTTTAGATCTCCGAAGAAAATCAACTTTACCAGAGCCACCACGAAAGCGATCAGAAAAAAAGCAATCCATATATAATTCAGTACCATATTATGCGGAAATCAGAGATATGACGGACATATAGTAGATAAAGATGCACCAAAGATACAATTTATGGCAAAAAATTGAAAAGAAAACAATATAATTTCTAACTTTAAGGCAAGTTAATGTGTCGATGTGGATAGTGAAAATAATAGGGTCAATGAAACCGGATGATATGATGATTGAACGGATACTATTCGATTCGGTTTGTCGGCATTGGTAAATTAGCACATTAGGAAGAGCATGCGTTGGAAAGATTTCTTATATTTTCAAAGAGGTTCGAAAATAGCAGTAGTCCTGTTGCTAATTCTTATTGTGTTGACCCTTATTTTGAATTTGCTGCTCTCTTATAGAAACTCATCGGATATTATTCTTACGCAGAACGATTCAATAGTGAGGGAGTTCGAAGAGTTTCGGCAGGCACTGAAATGGGAGGATTCTTCTGCGGTTGTCGCTGCTGTTGAGAGAAGGGAGTTTGCTTCTCATCACGAACATTCCGATCTCTCTCAGCGCAATCCTTCACGAAATGATCATCGCTCCTCTTCCCGGATCGCTTATCCATCCATAGAAAAACTTTCTAAAGGGGAGACTATCTTATTGAATGCGTCAGATACGGCCGAGTGGAAAAAAATTCCCGGGATAGGCAGTGTATATGCATCTCGTATTGTACAATACCGGAATCTGTTGGGTGGCTTCTCGCACGTTGAGCAATTGTTGGAAGTGTATGGCATTGATCAGGAACTTTTCTCTCGCATTGCTGTTTATATTGAGGCGGATGGCAATTTCCGCAGATTACAGATCAATGAAGCAGATTTTAAAGACCTTTTGAGTCATCCCTACCTGAATTACAAGCAGGTACAAGCGATTATGAATATTCGCCGGAAAAAGGGAGATATTGTCTCTATACGTGAGTTGTCTTTTCTCGATGAGTTCACGACGGATGATATTCTCCGTTTAGAACCCTATCTGGAATTTTAAGTGATGCCGTTGAAAATTAATTATTATGCTTCGATAGATCGGAATAAATTATCGGGATGATTAAAATATTTATTTATTCATTATACAAGTGGTGATTCTTGGCTCTTGTATCTAATTTTTTATCGTATGAAACACTTATCGCTTCGTTTTCTTTTAGCCTTATCGACGGCTTTTTTATTATTTTCGACCGGATGCAATTCAACAAAGAGGCAAGAGGTTGATCCGGAATTTGCCCGTTATATTTCGGCTTTTACCTATGGAAATATCTCTTCTGATGCATTTATCCAGATTGAACTTTTGCAGGAAATTCCCGCTGTGGAATTGAATGCGGAGGTGAAAGAGAAATTATTTTCGGTATCTCCCTCTTTGAAAGGAGAGACTTTCTGGGTAGATGGGAATACCATCCGTTTTGTACCCAATGCGGGAGAGCTGAAACCGGGGAAGGAGTACCAAATCGGGTTTCATTTGGGGAAAGTGCTGAAAGTAGAAGAGAAATTTCGGCAATTCAATTTTTCGGTACGTGTAAATGAGCAGAGTTTTACCGCCGATCTACTTCCATTTTCGCCGATGAGTGTCTCTGATCTGATCTGGAACAGGGTAGAAGTGACGATGAATACTTCCAATCCTGTTTCGCCGGACGATGTTGCTAAAATGTTCGAAGTGAAAGGGGCAAAGCACCGCCGGATACAGGTAAAGCCTTCCGGATCCACCTCGTTCCATGTCTCGATAGACAGCCTGCTGCGGACGGATAAGCCACAACAATATTTGCTGACCATCGACGGGAAAAAAATTGACTCGAAGAAAAAACTTGAATATACTATTGATATCCCTGCTTTATCTAAAAATCATTTTGAAGTGACTGATGTGCGTATTGTACAACAATCCGATCCGCATATACGGTTGACTTTCAGTGATCCCGTATCGCAGACGCAGGATGTGAGAGGATTGATTCTCTTCTCCGGTGTGAAGAATTTCACCTACCGTGTCGACAAGAATGTAATTAAGATATACCCTGAGATCTTGCCTAAAGGGCAGATAGAACTGCAGATCTATGAGGGTATTCAAAATAATTCTGGTCTGAACCTCGACAAAACCTATTTCTATCAATTGCGGGTGGCGGACGACAAGCCACGGATAAAATTTGAAAAGAGCGGGAATATCCTCCCCGATGCGGATCAGCTACTGTTGCCATTTAGCGCTGTCAATCTCTGGGCGGTGGATCTGCAGGTGGTGAAAATATATCGTAATAACCTCCTTTATTATCTGCAGTCCTCTTCCCTGAACAATAACCAGTCGAGTAGCGAGTTGCGCCGTTTTGGACGGTTGGTAATGAAGAAACGGATTCGTCTGGATAGTGACAAACAGTTGGATTTGTCGAAATGGAACAATTTCTCCATCGACCTATCTGAAATGATCGGGAAAGATCCCGGCGCACTTTATATGGTACAGCTCTCCATGCGGGCCGATTATTCGCTCTATCCCTGTGAAGGGGTAAGGCCGCAGATTCCGGATGAAGCAGCCATGAAACGCTTCTCTGATGAACGGATCTCTGAACAGGATGAGGCGCTATGGGACGAACCATATCCTTATTACTATGAGCCGATGGACTGGAGTGAATATAAATGGGAGGAGCGGGATAACCCTTGTAAGCCGACCTATTATTTGAACCGGGAACGCAGGATAGAGACAATGGTCATGTCGTCGAATGTGGGGATTATTGCCAAGGCGGGACAAAATCATACCATGAGTGTGGCGGTGACCGATATTCTCTCCACCGAACCCATCTCCGGTGCGGAGGTGACACTCTATAATTATCAGATGCAGGCGATGGGCTCGGCCAAAACCGACCGTCATGGCTTTGTGGAGATCGACTATAAGAAAGGGCGTCCCTTTGTTGTGACGGCTGCTCGTGGTGATGATATCGGCTATCTGGAAGTGGCAGACCAGGCATCGCTATCGCTTAGCCGGTTCGATATAAGCGGAAAAGAGGTACAGAAAGGACTGAAAGGATATATTTATACCGAGCGCGGTGTCTGGCGTCCCGGTGACACCATTTTCGTCTCGTTTATCCTTGAGGAGAAGGAGAAAAAACTGCCGGAGAAGCATCCGGTGACACTTGAGGTTTTTACACCCCGGGGACAATTCTACCATAGGCAGGTAAAAAGTGATGGCCTGAACGGATTTTATACTTTTGCCGTACCTACCGGTCCATCTGTGGAGACCGGTGTATGGCAGGGATTGGTAAAGGTAGGCGGCACCACTTTCCATAAGTCGCTTCGTATTGAGACGATCAAACCCAACCGGTTGAGAGTACGTCTGGATACCGACTCCATTATCGATGCTTCCAGTGGCGTTATTTCCGGCACGCTCACATCGCAATGGTTGCATGGGGCACCTGCCTCAAACCTGAAGGCGGATGTAGACCTGACACTTTATGCGTCTGATAATCCATTCAAGAGGTATACCGGTTATTCGTTCAATAATCCGACAGTGAAGTTTGAAACAAGCAAGACGAAAATATTCGAAGGGGTACTCAATGCGTCTGGTGTGGCAGGCGTAAATGCCAAACTACCCGTGGCTGAAAATGCGCCGGGCATGTTACGCGGGAATATTCTTTCTCGGGTGTATGAAAGCGGTGGGGATATGAGTTTTTATGCCCAGACCGTTTTCTATTCGCCTTATAAGAGATATGTAGGAGTGAAAGCACCGGCATTGCCTCCGGGAGAGTTCCATGAAACCGATAGTTCTATCCCGTTTGATGTGGTTACGATAGATGCATATGGTAAACTTGTCTCGGGAAATGTGGAATATAGTGTCTATAAGCTCAACTGGAGCTGGTGGTGGAACAGTACCCGGGAAGACCTGGGCTCTTACGTGAATAATACAGCTGCCAATGTGGTGGCCAACGGTAAGGTGGCACTCACGGATGGTAAAGGCAAAATCGATTTTCAGGTGAATTACCCCGATTGGGGTCGTTACCTGCTTCTGGTGAGGGATGCGGCAGGTAGACATGCTACAGGAACGATCTTTTATGTGGATTGGCCTTCCTGGCGGGGACGTTCGGCTAAAACCGATCCTGCAGGGTTGACGATGCTGTCGTTTTCTACAGACAAACCATCGTATGAAACCGGAGAGAAAGCAACGGTTATCATCCCTAAGAGCTCGGATGGACGTGTGCTGATCACAGTTGAAAACGGATCGGGAATTCTTCATCGGGAGTGGGTAAAAACCTCCGCGAAAGAAGATACGAAATATGTGATAGAGGTAACGGAAAAGATGACCCCCAACTTCTATCTCTTTGCCACTATGTTACAACCCCATGCGCAGACGGTCAACGACCTGCCTATCCGGATGTATGGTGTGGTGAACGTGGGTGTGGAGAATAAGCAGAGCCTTCTCCAGCCGGATATCCGGATGCCGGATACGTTATACCCCGAAAAGGAATTCACCATCTCGGTATCAGAGAAATCGAAGAAACCGATGACCTATACGCTGGCTGTGGTGGATGAAGGATTACTTGATCTGACCGCCTTCAGGACACCCAATGCGTGGGGTGAGTTCTATGCTCGTGAAGCCTTGGGAGTGCGCACTTGGGATCTGTTCGACCGGGTATTGGGAGCGAATACCGGGATGATGGGCCCGCTGTTAAGTATCGGCGGTGATGAAGCATTAAGACCGTCGCGCGACAATGTGAACCGGTTCAAGCCGGTGGTGAAATTTATCGGACCGTTTGAGTTGAAAGGGGGTCAGACAAACAGCCATGCCATCAAGTTGCCGCAATATATCGGGTCGGTACGTGTGATGGTAGTAGCCGGAGGGAACGGTGCTTATGGTAATGCAGAAAAGAGCGTGGAGGTGAAAAACGACTTGATGACGCTCTCTACGCTTCCGCGTGTCATAGGGCCAGACGAAGAGGTATGGCTGCCGGTCAATCTTTTCGCAATGGGGAATAGCGTGAAAAATGTAGAGGTCTCTATCCAGACGAAAGGATTACTGAAACCGGCAGATGGAACGACCAAAAGCGTGTCGTTCGACAAGCCGGGTGATAAGATTGTCTTCTTCAGGTTGGTATCGGGGAAGGAAACCGGAGCGGAGCAAGTGGAGATTAAAGCGACAGGAAATGGTATGTCGTTCTCTGAAACCATCGATATCGCAGTCCGCAACCCCAATCCGCCTACGGTAATCACCCGGGCGCGCCTTATCGAGCCGGGAGAATCGGCGATACTCGATATCCGGACGGATGAGGTGCAACCGGAAGATTGGGCTACCCTCGAGCTCTCACGTTTGCCGAGTGTCAACTTCAGTCAAAATATGAACTATCTACTCGACTATCCACACGGGTGTACCGAACAGATTATATCCCAGGCTTTCCCGTTGCTCTATATGGAAGAATTTACCCTGTTGAAAGAGGATGAGAAGAGTCGTATGACAGCAAAGGTGGACGAAGTGATCCGGCTACTTTCTGCCCGACAATTGTCCGATGGTGGATTCATGTATTGGTATGGAGATCGTTATTCGTCGGAATGGGTCACTACCTATGCCGGGCATTTCCTGATTGAGGCGAGAAACAGGGGATATGAAGTGGCGGAGAGTGTGTTGTCGCGCTGGGTTCAATTTCAGCGGAGTGTTGCACAGAACTGGCTGCCTACCAACCCCAATCGTAGTTATTATTCTGTTTCGATGGTCGAACTGCAACAGGCATATCGCCTCTATACCCTGGCATTGAGTGGGAATACCGAACTTGGAGCCATGAACCGTATGCGTGAATTGGGCAATTTATCGTTACAGGCACGTTGGCGGTTGGCTGCGGCTTATGCGCTGGCGGGGAGGAAAGATGTAGCCAATTCACTTGTATTCAATGTTTCGGACGAGGTGGATGCATATAACTTCAACAACGATACCTATGGATCGTCCGGACGTGACCAGGCAATGATCCTGGAGACATATCTGTTGCTCGACAATCTGGAAAAAGCGATGTTATTGGCACCATCGGTGGCAGAGTCATTGTCGTCCCGTTACATCACTACCCAGACTGCCGCTTTCGGACTGGTCTCCATGGCCAAGCTTGCCGCACAGGTCGGTGCAGGAAATATCGATGTGAACTGGACATTGAATGGCAAGAAGATGGAGGGAATAAATACGCCGAAAGCGATCTGCCAGATAGATATAAATCCGAATAAGGCGCTTTCCGTGAATCTGACTAACAGCGGGGAGTCCAAGCTCTATGCACGCCTTTCGGCACGGACACAACCGCAGGTAGGTGTAGACCAAGAGCCTGTAGAGGGACGCTTTAGGATGTCGGTGCAGTATGTAGCTCTGAATGGTGACCCGTTGAATGTGGAGTCGCTTTCGCAAGGGACGGAGTTTACGGCGGTGGTGACTGTGCAGAATAGCATAGAGCAGGCATTTACCGACCTGGCGTTGACACAGGTATTCCCGTCCGGATGGGAGGTCTTCAATGAGCGAATGCTTGAAGCGGACACTTCCGGGTCCAATGGAGGGTATAGTTACCGGGATATTCGTGACGATCGTGTATTGACCTATTTCAATCTCGGTGCAGGGGAGACAAAGAGATTCGTAGTTCGTTTGCAAGCGGCTTACCGGGGTAATTATTATCTCCCGCCGGTGTCTTGCCAGGCGATGTATGCGCCGCAGGAAGAGGCGAGGAACAGAGGAATGAGAGTGGCAGTTGTGGAATGATATATGGGTGACAAAATATCGTCAGTCGAACGATTTGGTTGCGATCATACGATGAGATAATGAAAAAAGAGGCGAGGAACAGAAAAAGCGTGAGTTTATATGCGAAATCGTTCTGGAAGGGATTCGATGCATTGAGCTTACGGAAGGGAATTATCTTGTCGGTGTTTGTCTTCCTATTGGTCTGGTATCTCTTCTCACTGCCTCGTACACTGTTTGAATCGCCATACAGCACGTTGGTTTCCGACCGGAACGGCGAGCTGTTGGGTGCTCGCATTGCTTCCGACGGACAATGGCGATTTCCGCCGGCCGATAGTGTCCCCGGTAAATATGAGATTTGCCTTATCCAGTTTGAAGACAGCTATTTTCGTTACCATCCGGGTGTGAACCCTTTGTCGCTTGGCAGGGCGATGATACAAAACCTGAAAGCGGGTAGGGTGGTGAGCGGTGGAAGTACCATCACCATGCAGACCGTCCGGCTGATGCGACAGAACAGACGCACCTATTTCGAGAAGTTCATCGAGATCATCCTCGCGACGCGATTAGAATTATCATACTCCAAAGATAGGATAGTGACGCTATATGCCTCGCATGCACCGATGGGAGGCAATGTGGTGGGTATCGATGCCGCGTCGTGGCGCTACTTTGGACATAATGCCGAATCACTTTCGTGGGGAGAGGCGGCAGTACTGGCGGTATTACCCAATTCGCCAGCGATGATGCATTTCGGCCGTGACCGGGAGGGATTGTTGAAAAAGCGTAACCGCCTTTTGAGACAATTACTCGATAGCAATATCATTGATCAGACTGATTATGAACTTGCCCTGCTGGAGCCGTTGCCCGCCCATCCGCATCCTTTGCCACAGATTGCCCCGCATTTGGTGACGCAGGCTTTCCTGCAAAATCCGGGAAGTCATGTCAAATCTACAGTTGATAAACATCTGCAGATGCGAGCGGAAGAGGTGCTGGATCGCTGGAATAGGGAATTCTCTCAAAACGCCATCTTCAATCTCGCTGCATTAATTGTCGATCTGGAGACGAACGAGGTACTCTCCTATAACGGAAATGTGGGGTTTACGACCAATGTTTACGGTAGCCAGGTCGATATTATCCGGTCGCCCCGAAGTACGGGGAGTATACTAAAACCTTTTCTCTATTGTGCCATGCTGCAGGAGGGAGTATTATTGCCTACTGAATTGTTACCCGATGTCCCTATCAATATCAATGGTTTTGCACCCAAGAACTTTAGCCTCGGTTACGATGGTGCGGTACATGCCGATGAGGCATTGGCACGCTCGTTGAATGTTCCATCGGTAGTTTCCCTGCGGAAGTATGGTCTGCAGAAGTTCTATGATTTTTTGAAAAAGGCAGGGATGACCACCCTTAACCGTCCGGCCGATCATTATGGGCTTTCCATGATCCTTGGCGGTACGGAAGGGACATTGTGGAATATTGCCAATGCTTATGGTCGGATGGCAGATGCTGTGACTGATTATAGCCGAGATCGTACTTACTACGAATGGGAGAATTTCAGATTACTGTTTGATGATCAACCTAAAGAGCGGAAACGGGATGAATCACCCTTGTTCAACGCCGGTGCGGCATGGCTTACGTTACAGGCATTAACCAACGTGAATCGACCGGAAGAGCTGAACTGGGATTTTGTGCCGTCTCTTCGGAGAGTGGCATGGAAAACGGGTACCAGCTACGGCTTCCGGGATGCCTGGGCAGTTGGAGTCACACCCAAGTATCTTGTAGCTGTATGGACGGGCAATGCAAATGGAGAAGGCCGTCCGGGACTCACAGGCGCACGCACGTCGGCACAAGTGATGTTTGACCTGTTTAACATCCTGCCCGCCACAGGGTGGTTTGAAACGCCTTATGGGGAGTTGGTGGAAGCGGCTATATGCCGTGAAAGCGGCCAGTTGAAAGGAATGTATTGTCCGGAAAGCTCTATCGACACATTGCTTGTTCCCGCGAGAGGCCTACAGGGAGAGGTCTGTAGTTTTCACAGGCGTATCCATCTTTCGGAGGACGGTCAATACCGGGTATATGAACAATGTGCCGGTCATCGGGGAATCCGTTCCGTTTCGTGGTTTCAGTTGCCTCCGTCGTGGGAATGGTACTACAAGCAGCATCACCCGGGGTATCGATCGCTGCCTCCCTTCTCACCCGAATGTGCATCCGGGAACCTTTCCGATACGGTGATGCAGTTTATCTATCCCTATCCGGGAGCGATACTCAGGATAACAAAACAACTGGATGGCTCACGGGGGAAGGCTGTCTTTGAGTTAGCCCACAGAAACCCTTCTACTCGTGTCTTCTGGCATCTCGGCACGGATTATCTGGGAGAAACATCCAATATCCACCAGATGGAACTCTCCCCCGATCCGGGTGAATATACCCTTACCGTCGTAGATGAAAATGGTATCTCGTTATCGATAAGATTTACAGTCGAATAGGCTACAGTATTTGTCAAAGTATATTTTTAGATATCGGAATCTTTAACTTTTCATACCGGTAATGGCCGATTATTTTATGATTGAATAAACAATCTGCCACTACTTGTCCTGATCTAATATTGTGCGATTGTAATAGCTTCAAATATACATAATAATGGTAAAAATCAATCATTTATTACGACTATTTTATCATGTTATCTATCATTATACGATATCAAATGGGGTTATTCATCGTATGGATTTGTATTAATTCCAAAACGGATGTACTTTTGCACTGTGATTCAGGAATAAAGATTTGTTTTGGGGAAGATGCAAGAAATCCTGTCTGCTCTCAAAAGAATATGAACAACAAGATAGTCAAGGCTCATATTGCATTATTATTGGCTGCCAGTATGTGGGGGCTTATGTCTCCCATTGGTAAAATGGCGATGAACGCGGGTATTGCGAGCTTGTCATTGACTTTGATGCGGATGATGGGAGCTGCCCTTTGTTTCTGGATAGCCTCTTTTTTTGCTCCCAAGGAAAAAGTCTCCAAGAGGGATTTTCTCTTGTTGTTTTTTGCCGGATTATTGGGAATTGTCTTTAATCAGGGTATGTTCATCTTTGGGCTATCACTTACCTCTCCGATCGATGCCACGATCATTACCACCTCTTTGCCGATTGTTACGTTGATATTGGGAATCCTGTTTTTGAAGGAAGCGGTGCTGCCCAAGAAGATCCTTGGTGTGATAATAGGCGCTATAGGCGCTCTGATTCTTATTTTGAGCAATCATGATGCTGCTAAAGTTTCCGGCAATATCTGGGGAGATCTGTTGTGTCTACTTGCCCAGACCAGTTTTGCCTTCTATCTTACATTTTTTAAAGAGTTGATATCCCGCTATCATGTTGTGACACTGATGAAGTGGATGTTTACCTATGCTTCTCTTTGTTTTCTTCCTTTATCTTTTCGTGATTTGTCGGAGATGGTATCCCTTTCTTTTCCCATGGAAGTCTGGTTGGAAGTTGGCTATGTTGTTTTCTTCGGAACGTTTCTCGCCTATGTGTTGATGATGGTGGGGCAAAAAACGCTCCATGCCACGGTGGTAAGCATGTATAATTACATGCAGCCTGTTGTTGGTACAATTGTTTCTGTTGTTATCGGGATAGCCACATTTGGCTGGATAAAAGGGGTTGCTTCTCTGTTAATCTTTGTGGGGGTCTATATTGTGACACAAACGAAATCGAGGGTTAGTATTACCGAAATCGGTGAACAAGAGATAAATTCCCAAGTTTAGGAGATCCCTTTCGTATAAGAAATATTTTTCTATAGATCTTCCAATGTAATTACCTCTATTTCTTTCATTGATTTTACTTTTTGTCATTGATTAGAATATAGAGATTGATATTTGATCAAAAATATCGTTTCAGGATGGATGCGACGGAGGAGTAATAACCGCTGCCGAAGAGGTTGAGGTGTACCAGCAGGTAATAGAGTTGGTACAATTCAATTTGGGCATCATAATAAGTGGATTTGGGGATGATTTCGTGATAGGTATTGTAGAAATCAGTTCCAAAACCACCGAAAAGGTGGCTCATGGCAATATCCACCATAGAGTGGCCGTAGTATACGGCAGGATCAATCAGGTAGGGAGTACCGTCTGTCGCGATCAGGTAGTTGCCTCCCCAGAGGTCACCATGAAGTAACGATGGTTTTACATCGTCAAAAATATTCTGGAACAGGATGATCGCTTTTTGTTCCTCCGGTATTATATCTGGTTGTATCAATCTTGTTTTGAGTGCCATTTGAAGTTGAGGAAGAATTCGTTCGAACCAGTAAAATGTAGCCCAGTCGGAATGAGGGTTATTTTGTTGGGGCAAGCTGCCGATAAAATTATCGGAAAGAAATCCGAAGTCAGTTTGTGAACATTGGTGTAATTGAGCCAGTTGAGTCCCGAGGCGTTGATAATCGTAGGTATCCGGGCGTTTACTTTCCACAAGATCCATCAGTAGAAAAGATTGCCCCTCTATAGAATCCACGAGATGCACATGGGGGACGGCGATGGTTCTCGTTTTTTCAATCGCTTCCAGTCCTTTTTGTTCTGCCCTGAACATATCCAGGGCGAAAGGGGCATTGTTTACTTTCAGGAAATATGCTCTTTTTTCTGTATCAACCTTATATGCCGAAGAGATATCTCCTCCGGAAACGGACCTGAATGACAGAATCTTTTCGGCCAAGAGGTCTGATATGTAATTAGAAAGGGTTTGCATCTCATTTTTTTAAATTGGCAAGGTCTCTACCAATTATTCCCTCCTTAAATCGTCCAAAGATGAGTTCTGTATACTTATTACCAGACATTGGAGTTATTTCTCCAATGCCGCGATATTCTCTTTCAAGAGGGTTATTTTACTTTCTGCATCTGCCTGTTTCTTGCGCTCTCCTTCCACGATCTCAGGTTTGGCATTCTGTACAAACCGCTCGTTGCTTAATTTCTTCATGACCGATTGCAAAAAACCTTCGGTGTAGGTGAGCTCCGTTTTCAGTTTCTGGAGTTCCGCTTCCACATCCATTTTCTCCGCCAGCGGGATGCTGTATTCGGTGGTTCCTACCAGGAATCCGGCTGCTCCCGGTTGTTTTTCCGAGGCTGAAGAGAGGGAGGAGAGATGGCATACTTTGGCAATTACACTGTCGTACTGATTGTTGTATTGGCCTATCACCTGCAACTCCAGTTCATCCTTGTGGGGGATATTTTTCTCCAGACGGATGGTACGTACAGCGGCTACCACCTCTTTCAACGTCTCGAAATCGGCCAGTAAATTCTTATCTACCGCTGTTTGTCCGGGCTGGAGGGTAGTCATGATGCTCTCCCCCTCTTTGCGGTGGTACAGCGCTTGCCACAACTCTTCGGTGATAAAGGGCATAAAGGGATGCAGCAGGCGCATCAGCGCATCGAAGTAATGCAATGTAACCTTATAGGTTTCCGCATCGATCGGTTGTTGATAGGCCGGTTTGATCATTTCGAGATACCAGGCTGAGAACTCATCCCAGAAGAGCTTGTAGAGCAGCATCAACGCTTCCGACAGGCGGTATTTGGAGAAGAGGTCGTCTAACTCGGCAACAGTTTCGGAGAGTTTGCTTTGGAACCATGCTATAGCGATCTTTGCCGCCTCGGGTTGGGGTAGGCTTTCATCGCGCTCCCATCCTTTAATCAGGCGGAAAGCATTCCATATCTTGTTATTGAAATTGCGTCCCTGTTCGCACATCGACTCATCGAAGGGGAGGTCGTTTCCGGCCGGCGAGGTGAGCAACATCCCCATACGTACTCCGTCGGCGCCATAATGTTCCATCAATTCGATGGGATCGGGTGAATTGCCGAGCGATTTGGACATTTTCCTTCCCAGCTTATCGCGCACGATTCCGGTAAAGTAGACATTCCGGAAGCAAGGTGCTGATCGGTATTCGTATCCTGCCATGATCATGCGGGCTACCCAGAAGAAAATGATCTCCGGTGCGGTCACCAGATCGCTTGTGGGATAGTAGTAGGCAATCTCTTTGTTATCGGGATGGTTGATGCCGTCGAATACCGAGATCGGCCACAGCCATGAGGAGAACCAGGTGTCGAGTACATCTTCATCCTGTTTCAGGTCGTCGATCGACAATGGATAATCCACTTTTTCCAGCGCTTTTTCCAGCGCCTCTTCCCGGGTCATCGCCACCACGTAACCGCCCTGTGGCAGGAAGAAAGCCGGTATGCGGTGGCCCCCCCACAACTGTCGGCTGATACACCAATCCTTGATGTTCTCCATCCAATGTCGGTAGGTGTTCTTATATTTTTCAGGATAGAAGCGGATGCAACCCTCTTCTACCGCTTCGAGGGCGGGTTGTGCCAGGTGGTCCATCTTCAGGAACCACTGCATGGAGAGTTTCGGCTCTATAATTGCATCGGTACGTTCCGAAAAGCCCACTTTGTTGGTGTAAGGTTCTATCTTCTCCATCAGGCCGGCCTCTTCCAGATCTTTCTCGATCTGCTTGCGCACTTCAAATCGGTCCATCCCCACATAACGGTCGCCATTCTCATTCAGCGTTCCGTCCTGGTTAAAAATATCGATAGAGGGGAGGTTGTATTTCTCACCCAGCATATAGTCGTTCACATCGTGTGCCGGTGTCACTTTCAGGCAGCCGGTACCGAATTCGATATCCACGTAGTCGTCTTCAATCACGGGGATAGCCCGTCCCACTATGGGGATAATTACTCTCTTTCCTTTCAGATGCGTGTTCTTGGGATCATCGGGATGGATGCACATGGCGGTATCCCCCATGATGGTCTCGGGGCGGGTAGTGGCGACCACTGCGTACGCTCCGTTGGGATCACCTTCGATCTTATATCGGAGATAGTAGAGCTTGCCGGTCACTTCCTTATGGATCACCTCTTCGTCGGAGAGTGCGGTGAGTGCTTCCGGATCCCAGTTGACCATACGCACGCCACGGTAGATGAGCCCCTTTTCGTGCAGGTCGCAAAATACTTTCAGCACACTTTCGGAGCGGGTCTCATCCATGGTGAAAGCGGTCCGCTCCCAGTCGCACGAAGCACCCAGCTTTTTCAACTGTTCCAAGATAATTCCCCCATGTTCGTGGGTCCAATCCCATGCATGTTTCAGAAATTCATCCCGGCTAAGGTCGTTCTTTTTGATGCCTTGTGAAGCCAGCCTGTTGACCACCTTTGCTTCGGTTGCAATGGAGGCATGGTCGGTACCGGGGACCCAGCAGGCGTTCTTGCCCTGCATCCGTGCCCTGCGTACGAGGACGTCCTGGATAGTGTTGTTGAGCATATGTCCCATATGCAGCACGCCAGTGACATTGGGAGGGGGGATGACGACGGTGAACGGTTCACGGTGATCCGGTTCGGAATGGAACAGTTTGTTCTCTATCCAATAGTTATACCACTTCTCTTCTACCTCTGCCGGGTTGTACTTGCTTGCAATCTCCATAAATTCAAATCTAAATAAAGTGCAAAAGTACAAAAACTATTTGGAATTTGGGATTTAGGATGTGGGATGTGGGATGTGAAATTTGTTTCATAGCAGAAAATTTCTACTTTTGTGATCAAAGAGGTTATGTGGCGAATTTCGATGATAATTTTTTCGCATCCCGCTCCGTTGGAACTCGATCGACAAATAAAAGGCCTCAAAAGGGTGGAACTGAGCATAGCCGCCTGGATGATCAAAGGAAGAAAAGGAATAATAATATAAACGTTACCATATTAAATTACTGCAAATGAAAAAGTTATCGCTTCTGTTTTGTTTGGTTTTTACTCTTTTTTGTCTAATTTCCTGCCAGCCAAAAGAGAGGGATAAAGTAAATATCGTGGATGAGAACATTGCTTTTGCAGCAGATCAGTATGGATTGCTGTTGGAAAGTATTGAGAATTCGGAAAAACTGCTCAATCCGAAATCGATTATCAATGGAAAAATGAAATATATTCCACCTCAGGAGTGGACCTCCGGTTTTTTCCCCGGTAGCTTATGGTATTTATATGCACTGACGGGAGATGAAAGCTGGAAGAGTGTGGCAATCAAGTATACCGAGATGTTGGACACGATCCAATATTTCACAGGCAACCACGACATAGGGTTCATGATTGGATGTAGCTATGGGAATGGATTGAGGTTTGCTGGAAAAAATGATTACAAGGAGGTGATCATTCAAGCGGCTAAGTCGTTGTGTACACGGTATAACCC
>JAAYFR010000266.1 GCA_012728155.1 Bacteroidales bacterium
ATCTCTAATGCTTCTTCACCATTACTTGGCTGTGAAATAAGTAACTCATTGGTGTCTACACCTAATTTTTCGGCATAAAAACGGTCGAAAGCATGTTCGGCATCGATAAAAGCGGCTACTCCACCAGCCTTTTGCGCTTCGGCAATGGCATGGATGGCAAGAGTAGTTTTACCCGATGACTCAGGCCCGTAGATCTCAATGACACGACCGCGCGGATAGCCGCCCACACCCAAGGCCACATTCAGAGCAATGGAGCCGGAGGAGATTACCGGTACCTCTTCCACTTTCTCGTCACCCATCTTCATGATGGAGCCTTTGCCGTAGGTCTTTTCAATTTTGTCCATTGCTGCACGTAACGCTTTCAGCTTTTCACTGTTTTTGTTCTCTTTTTCTTCTGCCATATTTGGTTATGTTTAATTCTTTTGTTTGTTGAAGCCCCTGCCCAATTAGTTTGGGCCGGCTCCCATTTTCTCTAATATTTGCGCGGCATGGTTTTTTGTGTCCACTCTTCTCCCTTCGATCTTATTGCGGATAATCCCGTTTTCATCGATAAGGAAGGTGGTACGGACAGTACCCATGTATCTTTTCCCCATCATTGATTTCTCCTGCCACACCCCGAATTCCTCTACCAATTTTTTGTCGCTATCGGCAATCAAAGGAAAGGGGAGGGAGAACTTGTCGATAAATTTTTGGTGCGACTTCTCACTGTCGACGCTTACGCCCACGATTGCATATCCCGCTTTGCGAAGATCTTCATATCCATCTCGTAAACTGCACGCTTGTGCAGTACATCCTGGAGTATTGTCCTTCGGATAGAAATATAAAGCCAACTTCTTTCCGCTGAATTGCTCCCTCGTTATCGGTTTACCATCTTGATCCCTGCCCAATATTTCGGGGATTTTATCGCCTATCTGCATAGCCATTGATGTCTTTTTTATGTGATTAAACTAGTTGGCAGCGATATAGCCGCTGCTGGAAGTTGATAAATAGCCGTTTAATCGACCCCTTACTGCACTTCATACCTCAAAGATAACAAAAAAAAAGAGATAGAGCGATGGGAAACGGGCCAATTTTATGTTAACTGATACATTCCTCCTGGTAATGATGTGACAATATTCTTGACCTCTAACTCCAATAGTGTCATAAACAACTCCGATACGGGAATATTGAGCTCGATGGCCAATGTGTTTACATGTGTTGCTCCAGCCATTTTCAATTTTTCACATACCAGTACCTCCTCTTCCGATAGATCAGGGAAGAGTTCTTGCTGTGTCGGAAGAACCACTTTTTTATTCTCTTCCCACCCCATATGTGAAATAAAGCTGTCGATACTTTGAAAGAGGTTTGCTTTGTTCTCCGATATCAACTTATTACATCCGACCGACATTTTATCATGGATACGCCCCGGCAGGGCAAACACTTCACGGTAATAGGAATTGGCGATGTCGGCAGTAGTAAGTGATCCTCCCTTTGCGCCCGATTCGATGACCACAACCGTGTCAACCATACCGGCAACAATACGGTTACGCTTTACAAAGTTGTGCTTGTCGGGATTGGTGCCACTGGGAAACTCAGTGAGGAGTGCGCCATTTTGCAGCATGTCGACCGCTGTCTGCCGATGCATCTGTGGATAAATACGATCCAACCCGTGCGCCAGTACGGCAATAGTGGAGAGGTTATGCTTCAGTGCTGCCCGATGGGCACAAATATCAATGCCATATGCCAATCCGCTGATGACCTGTAGGTCGGAGATCCTACGCGACAGCTCTTCAATGAACTCTTTGCAGAACTCCTCCCCATATCTGGTGGAGTTGCGGGTGCCAACCACACTGATGGTTTTCTGATGATTGAAATCGGCATTGCCTTTTGCATAAAGTAGTAGAGGTGCATCGATGCACTGTGTGAGCCGTTGAGGATAGTCTTCATCGGTAAAGAAAATAAGTCGCAGCTTATTATCGGTGATGAATTCCAACTCTTTCTCTGCTCTTTTCAGTACGCCCGGATTACGAATTTCCGCGATTAACCGTCTTGAAATACGTGGAATGGATTCCAACTTGCGGATATCCTCTTTGAAGATTGCCTCCTCGTTACCGATCACCTGCATCAAATTACGCGCATGCATCACTCCTACGCCTTTGATTTGCGTGAGCGCAATCTGGTATAAAGATTTGTCTTCTTTCATAAAGCTGAGAGTCAAGAGCCAAGACAAAATTGATCTGTAGATTTTCTGATCAGCCGAGTATAATCATTACTACCACTCGAAATCACTTCTCTATTCTTCCGTCGTCACACTTAAATATATTCTGCGAACGCTTCGTCAAACACCTCTGGTTGCGACAATTTTCCGTTTACCAAATTCACGACATCGATTTTTGCTTTGGCACATACTTTGTTGTCAGATAAG
This sequence comes from Bacteroidales bacterium, assembly GCA_012728155.1. Taxonomy (GTDB): domain Bacteria; phylum Bacteroidota; class Bacteroidia; order Bacteroidales; family Dysgonomonadaceae; genus Proteiniphilum. The sequence goes on from JAAYFR010000266.1 coordinate 2,405, forward strand.
CGAATGATCTTTTGATGGAAGATATATTTCATCCCTGATCTTTCAATACGGTGTACGGTGCAATTGAATTCATCCATACCAACCAGCGGCATCTTGTAGCGAATCTCTACCTGTGATACGATGGCATCGATGCCCTGCTGATGTAAATCGTAAAAATTTAACCCTACCTTTTCCAATAATTCATGTCGAGTTACTTCGAAATAATGCTGATAGTTGGCATTATTCACATGTCCTTGTGCGTCGCACTCATAATCGCGCACTTTCATTCTGTATGCAAAAATCGGATCCATTTTCTTCCTCTTCGAACGATTACTTTCTCTCTTTCAGCCACTCCCGCGCATTGACGAAAGCTTCCATCCAGGGAGTTACTTCATGTTTGCGGTAAGCATACGGATACCATGCGTTTTGCCAGGGGAAGATAGACCGTTCGGGGTGGGGCATCATCGCCAGATGGCGACCGTCGCGCGAACATATGGCGGCAGTGGAATAATCCGACCCGTTAGGGTTGCCCGGATATTCGTCGTAGAAATATTTTGCAGCGATATGGTAGGCTGACTCCGATCCGGGAAGACTGAAACGACCCTCACCATGAGCTACCCATACACCCAGTTTCATCCCTTCGAGCGATTTTAACATGATCGACTCATTCTTGGGTATCTCTAAACTTACGAAAGTAGATTCGAATTTTTGTGACACATTGGGCTGCATCTTAGGGTGATTATCTCCCATTTCCGGGTAGATCAACCCCAATTCCATCAACAGCTGACAACCGTTGCATACTCCGAGACTCAGGGTGTCTTCACGGGCGAAGAAGTTGTTCAGCGAGGCTTTCGCTTTTTCATTATAACGGAAACCGCCGGCCCATCCTTTGGAAGAACCCAAGACATCGGAATTGGAGAATCCTCCACAAAAGACGGCGAACTGTACATCTTCCAGCGTTTCACGACCTGAGGTGAGATCGGTCATATGTACATCCTTCACATCAAAACCGGCCAACCAAAGGGCATAAGCCATCTCCCGTTCGCCATTGGTCCCTTTTTCACGGATAATGGCGGCAGTGAGTCCCGACCTCTCTTGCCTCTTGGGATTCAATCCCAAATCATCCATCTTCCCGGTGAAGGAAGGGAGAAAACCAAATTGGAGCGGTTGGTTTTTGTAATTTATAAATCGTTGTTCAGCATAGATATCGCCACTCTGCTTCCGATCGAATAGGTAGGAGGTATTATACCATACATCGCGCAGTTGATCGATATCGAACTCCTTATGAAAAGTCTCCTTAGAGATCACCAGCTTTCGCTCTTCTATCGGTCGCGCCACAATTGCGGCTCCTACTCCGTAGTCCTGTAATATCTTCTCCACCAGATGATGGTGTTTTACCTGGATAATTATTCCAGGATTTTCGGAGAAGAGGATCTTTATCAGGTCTGCATGTCGGATCTTATCGAATCGTGCTTCCAACCCTCCCTGTGGATTGGCAAAACACATCTCTAACATGGTGGTGATCATCCCTCCGTCGGAGATGTCGTGTCCTGAAAGAATCAATCCGCGGTTCACCAACTCCTGTACCGCGGCGAATGTGTTCTTGAAATATTCAGTATCGGTCACGGTGGGAGCTTCATCCCCGATCTTGCCCATCGTTTGTGCGAATGCAGATCCTCCCAGTTTGAAGGTGTCAAACGAAAAATCGATGTAATAGAGGTAGGTCCCTCTTACATAGGCTAACACGGGTGATACGATCTTGCGGATATTTTTCACCTCTGCAGCGGCAGAGATGATGACCGTTCCCGGTGAATAGACTTTCTCGTCACCATATTTCTGTGTCATGGAGAGTGAGTCCTTTCCGGTCGGGATGTTGATCCCCAGATCGCATGCGAAGTTGGAGCAGGCCTCAACTGCTCTATAAAGACGGGCATCTTCACCGGGATTGCGGCAAGGCCACATCCAGTTGGCACTGAGCGATACCGATGCCAATCCATCGGTAAGGGGTGCGAAGACGATGTTGGTAAGCGCTTCTGCAATGGCCATCACCGATCCGGCAGCAGGATCTATCATAGCTACCTGCGGGGCATGCCCCAATGAGGTTGCCATGCCGGCGTAACCACTATAGTCGAGTGCGACGGCTCCACAGTCACTCAGAGGTAACTGTATCTCACCCTGGCATTGCTGACGGGCAATTTTACCGCTCACCGATCGGTCTACCTTATTTGTCAGCCAGTCTTTACAGGCGATACTCTCTAATTTGAGTACATTTTCTATATATGTTCCCAGCAGTTCCTGATTGTATTCCGGAGCACTGTATTCTTCGGTTATGGTGGTATCTTCCATGATGGTGACGGGAGACTTGCCGAAGAAGTCCTCCAATTCCATATCGATGGGGCAATCGCCGTCCGGTTGGCGAAAGGTAAATTTCATGTCGCCGGTGGTCTCACCTACCACGTAGATGGGCGACCGCTCACGGGAAGCAATACGCTCGATATGTGCTATATCCTGTTGTTTTATCAATAATCCCATCCGCTCCTGACTTTCATTTCCAATGATCTCTTTGGCCGAAAGCGTTTCGTCACCAATGGGCAGTTTGTCTATTTCGATAACGCCTCCGCTCTTTTCTACCAATTCCGACAGGCAGTTCAGGTGGCCACCTGCACCATGGTCGTGGATGGAGATAATAGGATTTTCATCCGATTCAGCCAGTGCACGGATCACATTCGATACGCGTTTCTGCATTTCGGGATTGGCACGCTGTACGGCGTTGAGTTCGATGCCGGAGGAGTACTCACCCGTATTGACCGATGAAACGGAACCACCACCCATACCGATCCGGTAGTTGTCGCCACCCAGCACAACAACTTTATCGCCTTTTTGTGGATCTCCTTTTTTTGCATCGCGCTTGTTGGCATAACCTATACCGCCGGCGAGCATAATTACCTTGTCGTATCCGAATTTCTTATTATTCTCCGCATGTTCTAAAGTGAGTACCGATCCGCAAATCAGTGGTTGGCCGAATTTATTGCCAAAATCGGATGCTCCGTTAGAAGCTTTGACAAGGATCTGTTCGGGCGTTTGATAAAGCCATGGGCGCGGAGGAAGGATCTGTTCCCACGAACGTCCCTCTTCGAGGCGTGGGTAAGAGGTCATATAAATGGCGGTCCCTGCCAATGGGAGTGACCCCTTTCCGCCGGCAAGACGGTCGCGTATCTCACCACCCGTACCGGTAGAAGCGCCGTTGAACGGCTCTACCGTGGTGGGGAAATTGTGCGTTTCTGCTTTGAGAGAGAGCACACTTTCCACCTCTTTGATCCGGAAGAAGTCGGGCTTGTCGCCGCTTGCAGGAACAAACTGTTGTATGATTGGCCCCTGTACGAAAGCTACATTATCTTTATAGGCCGATATAAGACCGTTGGGGTTGACCGCAGAGGTTTTCTTGATCAACTGAAACAGGGTCATCTCCTTCTCTTCTCCGTCAATCACAAATGTGCCGTTAAATATCTTATGGCGGCAATGTTCTGAATTGACCTGCGAAAAACCGAATACTTCACTGTCGGTGAGTTTGCGTCCCATCTTCTGGCTCACGTCGTTGAGATAATCAATCTCTTCATCACTCAGCGCCAACCCTTCCGTCTGGTTATAGAGGGCGATATCATCAATATCGATGATCTCCTCGGGATGCTTGTCGATTGTAAAGATAGACTGATCCAGTTTTTCATATTTGCGTTGCAACATCGGATCAAACTCTGTCGCATTGTCGTTGATATATGGCGTATATTCTTCAATACGGGTGATCCCATCAATACCCATATTCTGGGTGATCTCTACAGCGCAGGTGCTCCATGGGGTGATCATCTCACGACGGGGACCGATGAAAAACTGGTCGATCTTCTCGGTGGGGAGTAGTTCTGCTTCGCCAAATAACCATATTAGTTTTTGGATCCCTTCCGAAGGGAGTTTTGTACTGGCTTGTACGGCAATCACGCTTTGGGAAGGAGTTTTAAAAAATGTAATCATATCTTCTTTGCTTGGGATAGATTGGTGTGGAATTAAGATGCAAAGTTAGTGAACTTTTTTTGTAGGACAAATGAACATCTACTTATGTTGCCTATTTTTAAGAATGAATGTACCTTTGTGCCGGAAAAATTAGAGTTGTATCTATAATTAGCAACAGATGTTTGAGACAATTGCCAAAGCATTTCTAATCGGACTACTGGTCTCCGCACCTATGGGACCCATCAATATGCTGGTTATTCAACGAACACTTAACCGGGGATGGAGACATGGCTTTGCGACCGGTCTTGGAGCCATGTTGTCGGACCTGATATATGCGGTGATTACTTTGGTGGGGGTGAGTTTTGTGGCGGATTTCTTCGATGAATATGAGCAGATTATACAGGTTGTAGGGAGTATTGTCCTCTTTTTCTTCGGTCTTAAGGTATATAAGTCAAATCCTTTGAAAGATTGGACTCCCGATAAATTACCGGAAGAGACACGTTATATGAGGGACTTTATCTCATCCTTTCTGCTCACTTTTTCCAATGTGGCGATTGTAGTGATATTTATGGGATTTTATGCCCATTTTTCATATAACCCTCTGGCGGATGGTGTCAATTTTTTTGTTGCCGGATTGATAACCTTTGTGGTGGCTGTATTTCTCTGGTGGTTCCTCCTCACCTCTTTGGTGGCGCGGTTGCGTAAGCATTTTAACCGTAGGGGATTGGTGTTGCTTAACAGAAGTGTGGGATCAGTGCTGATGTTGCTCGGACTGGGCGGAATCATCGTCTCTCTATTTTCCATCTCCTCATATTGATCAGTCAATCACCGAATCATCCCTGTTTCCCTATTTCGATCACTTCAAGATCTCTTATATCTCCCTCATCCAATACAAAGCGGAGGAGTGTACGCACTTGGTGGAAACCATATTTACCGGCTGCACCGGGATTCATATGAAGGCATTCCAGTTCCTTATCGTACATCACCTTTAGGATATGCGAGTGACCGGTAATGAACAGTTTGGGGGGATTGGCTTTTAATTGAGGCAGTAGGGCGGGATTGTAACGGCCCGAATAACCACCTATATGGGTAATCATTACATCTATCCCCTCAATAACAAAACGCAATGTGTGAGGATATGCCTGGCGGACGGATGCATCGTCGATATTTCCATAGACCGCACGGAAGGGTTTTAGGGTTTCGAACTGTTGCGCCAAGGCGAGAGAACCGATGTCGCCTGCGTGCCATATTTCGTCGCACGAAGCGAAGTATGTCTCGAATTTCTCATCCCAATGGTTGTGGGTGTCGGAAAGTAAACCTATTTTTTTCATATTATTCTTGTTTTGTTCTGCAAAAATAGTTTATTCAAACAAACTTTGTACATTTGAAGTCTATTGAGTTAAAGAAATTGGATTATAATGGAAAATAATCAATACTCTTATTTCAAACGTGATATCAGCTGGTTGTCATTCAACTACCGCGTACTATTGGAAGCGAGGGATGAGCGGTTGCCGGTATATGAGCGGATCAAGTTTCTTGCTTTCTACTCCTCCAATCTGGAAGAATTTTACAAGATACGTGTATCGGGATACCACACTTCTCTGCTGGAGAGTATCAAACACGACGAATCGGTGGAAGAGGCGATGAAAACCATCGCTCAGATCAACAAAGAGGTCACGGCGCAGGAGAAGGAGTATGACGATATCTTTCATGAGATGATATTGCCGGAGTTGGAACGCAATGGCATTATACTCTATCAGACTGAGAGAGTGAAGCCGTTCCATCAGGAATTTGTCAGCAATTATTTTAATGAAGAGATATTTCCCTATTTACAACCGATGATCATTCAAAAAGATGATATCCATTCATTTATTCAGGATGGGCGTATCTATCAGGTCATCAGCTTATTGAAAAGAAAGAAAAAAGGAGGCAAGAGGGAATATACCTATGCCATCATGAAAATTCCGCACGGTATACCCCGCTTCATTGAACTTCCCTCACACGATGGGAAGCATTATGTCATGTTCATTGATGATGTGATCAAGGCAAATATGCAAAGTGTTTTCCCGGGGTATCAGATTGTGGATTGTTTCAGTATCAAGATCTCACGTGATGCCGATTTTTCATTGGAATACGAAGAGCGGAAAGATATCGCTGAGGAGATATTACGTAAGGTGCGCAAGCGGAAGATAGGGGCGGTCACTCGTTTTCAATATGACAAGAATATGCCTGATTATTTCCTGCATTATCTTTGTGAGGCATACG
>JAAYFR010000028.1 GCA_012728155.1 Bacteroidales bacterium
GCAGGATCGTCATCAACAGCAGTGGAGCAGTCAGGGTGGACAGACTTTCTATACCGAAGGTGATTTCTCCGATGATGATTTCTCGGACTTTTTCCATTCCATGTTCGGCACCGGATTTAGTAGCCGACGAACCGGAACGGGTAGTCGTAATAAGTTCAAAGGAGGAGACTATCAGGCAGAATTACACTTGACACTTCGGCAAGCGATGCAGACACACCAGCAGACATTGTCGGTAGATGGAAAAAATGTGCGTATCACCATTCCTGCAGGAGTGGCCGACGGACAGAAAATTAAACTGGCAGGATATGGCCAGCCCGGAATAAATGGAGGTCCCAATGGCGATCTCTATATCACCTTCACCATTGCGGATGATCCGCTCTTTAAACGTCTGGGGGATGACCTGTATGGCGATACCTCCATCGATCTCTATACCGCCGTGCTGGGAGGAGAGGCAATGATTAACACACTCGACGGACTGGTGAAAATGACCATCAAACCGGGTGTACAGCCCAATGTCAAATTGCGACTGAAAGGCAAAGGTTTTCCCCTGTATAGAAAAGAGGGACATTTTGGTGATTTGTATGTGACACTGAAAGTGCATCTGCCAGAACACCTTTCCGACAGAGAAAAAGAGTTATTCACCGAATTATCAAAAATCAGAAAATCATGAGCGAAAACAGATTACTATATAGAGAATGTCTGAGGATCTACGAAATAGAAGAGTCGTTTATTGAATCGCTCAATGAGGTGGGGTTGATCCATGTGATCGACCAGGATGACGACAGGTTTATAGAATACGATGACCTTTCCGACCTGGAACAGTTTATCCGGTGGTATTACGAGATGGATATCAACGTGCCCGGCATCGATGCACTCCGTAATATGCTGGAAAGAGTGCGCTCGTTGCAGTCGGAGTTGGACCGGTTACGAGGTGAACTGTCGTTTTACAAATCTTTGCTGTAAAAAAAGAGAGACGTATGACATTCATGCGTCTCTCCCATTCTGTTGATGAAGGCAGTAGCACTCTTTTTACGGCTATTTTTTCGGGCTGTGTGCCATATAAAACAACAACGTGCCGCCAAGATCAGATCGATCAATCATCCCTCTTTGCTCGCTTTGTTTCCCATATAAAGTAGGCGATCAGTCCGATAAAGACGAAAAGAGCAACGATTTGTGCGCCGGTGCCGCTTGGGTCATTCCATAGCTTGAAGTTAAGCGCATCGCCGTCTCCCGTCAGGAATATGATCAGTGCACCCAATACGCCGAAGAGCGCGGCACCTGCGATGAATCCGGAAGATATCAGGATAGCGCGCTGGTGACGTGCGTTGGTCAACTGTGGGTCAGTACCTTTTTTATTGATCCAGTGGTTGAGTAATCCACCCACGATAAGTGGCGTATTGAGTTGGAGCGGGATAAACATACCGAGTGCGAAGGCCAATGGCGATACCCCAAGCCAGTTGACAAGGATAGAGATCACTGCGCCGATACCCAACAGCATCCAACTGACGCCACTTCCTGCCATGAGAGGCTCTATGATAGCAGCCATGGCATTGGCCTGTGGAGCCACCATCGGATTGGGATGTTCGGGTGTAGCCACGAAGCCGTATGCTTCGTTCAGGATAAAGATTACCGCACCTACGGTAGCGGCTGAGACCAGTGTTCCGAGGAACTTGTATGACTCCTGTTTTGCGGGAGTAGTGCCGATCCAGTAGCCGATTTTCAGGTCGGTGACAAAACCGCCGGCCATGGAGAGGGCAGTACAGACGACCCCTCCGATGATCAATCCGCTCACCATTCCCTGCCACCCCTCCAGTCCCACGGCAACAAGAATTACCGATGAAAGGATCAGCGTCATCAATGTCATCCCCGATACGGGATTGGAGCCAACTATAGCGATGGCGTTCGCCGCCACGGTAGTGAAGAGGAACGAGATGATGGTAATGGCAAGTAGGGCTACGATAGCCTGTACAAACGTGATTTTCACGCCGACGATCAGGAAGATAAATATTGCGATCAATGTCAGGAACAGGAATAGCATTACGAATGACATCTTCAGATCGCGATTTGTACGCTTCTCCTTTGTCATATCCGGTCCGGAGGTCACACCCTTGCCGGTCGCCAGTTTAAAAGCGCTGCCAATTACACCGGCTGACTTGATGATCCCGATGATTCCCGCCATCGCGATGGCACCGATACCGATTGGGCGTACGTAGGTTGCAAAGATCGCTTCGGCCGACATCGCTTCGAAGGGATTGACCCCTCCACCCATGCCGGCTGCCAACACACCGATCTCATTGACTAATGGAATCAGCACCAACCAGGAAAGGAGTGATCCTACCACAATAATCAGTGCAAAACGTAGTCCTACCAGATAACCAAAGCTGAAAATGAGCGCGCTCACGTTGAATTTGAATACCATCTTGAATTTTTCGGCCAGCATAGCGCCAGCGGGAATAATACGTGTGGTGATCTCCTCGCTCCAGAGGCGGAAAGCTGAGAAGCAGAAGTCGAATAATCCCCCGATAAGACCGCTGGTAATCAATAATTTCGCTTTGTTCCCTCCTTTTTCTCCTGTCATCAGGATCTCGGTAGTGGCAGTAGCTTCGGGAAAAGGCAGCTTTCCATGCATATCCTTTACGAAATATTTGCGGAACGGGATAAGAAAGAGAATCCCTAAGAATCCTCCTAACAGTGATGAAAAAAAGATCTGCCAGAAATTAATCTGAATATCGGGATATTTGGCTTGTAGGATATAGAGTCCGGGAATGGTGAAGACCGCGCCGGCAACAATCACTCCCGACGATGCGCCGATAGACTGGATGATGACGTTCTGTCCTAATGCATTCTTTTTACGAAATGCAGCCGACGCACCTACGGCAATGATGGAGATGGGGATGGCCGCTTCAAATACCTGTCCGATTTTCAGACCCGAATAGGCTGCCGCAGCCGAAAAGATGACCGCCATAAGCAATCCCATTCCCACCGACCATGCAGTTACTTCGGCTATCGGCTTGTCGGCAGGCAATACCGGCTTGTACTCTTCTCCCGGTTTTAATTCCCGATATGCATTCTCGGGCAATTCTGTAATTTTCTTCTCTTCTGATTCCATATATTTGATTTGTTGATGTGCAGATTTGTTGGTGTGCAGATTCGATTAATCTGCTGAAATTTTTGCCGAAAATACAAAAAAATATGTGAAAAGCCCCCCTCTTTTCGTAACTTTGTCGAAAATGGAAAAGAATTACGATAAAGATTGAACAACGCCCACATCTTAGTTGCGTTGAAAAGGATTATATTTGTATTTCTAAACGATACTATTAAGATAAGATTGATGAAAAAATTTCTTTTTACAGTTATAGCGGCGGTAACTATTGTAACGGCGGGTGTTTTGCCCCTATCTGCGCAGCATTATAAGTTAGAAAGCCTGGTAAGTGGTGAATTTACTCCCCGTGGTATAAGGGAGATGGTGTCGTCGGCAGATGGAGTGCATTTTTACCAAGCCGATCCGCGACAGAGAGCAGTGATTAAATATGCCTATGCCACCGGAGAGGCAGTGGATACACTGTTTAACACTGCTACTGCCCGGAACTGCAATTTCGACACTTTTGAAGGGTTTCTGGTCAGTCCCGATGAGAATCGGGTGTTGCTCTATAGGGATCGGGAGCAGGTTTATCGTCATTCGTTCCGTGCCCATTACTACTACCACGATGTGCGTCGCAATATGGTGAGGAAGCTTTCGGAACAATCTTCGAAACAGATGATCCCCACCTTCTCCCCCGACGGAAAAATGGTGGCCTATGTGATTGAGAATAATATCTGGCTGACAAAATTTGATTTTGACACCGAATCGCAAGTAACAAAGGATGGCGAGTGGAACAAAGTGATCAACGGAGCAACCGACTGGGTGTATGAGGAGGAGTTCGGAACGACCAGGCTGATGGAGTTTTCACCCGATAACCGGCAGCTTGCTTTTGTGCGTACCGATGAGTCGGCCGTAAAGGAGTTCTCTTTCCAGACTTTTAATAAACAGCTGTATCCAGATTATTATCAATTTAAATACCCTAAGGCGGGAGAGACCAATTCCACGGTAGAGTGCCGCGTATTCGATATTGAGTCGCGCACTATCCGTACGCTGGATGTACCATTGGATGCCGATGGTTATATACCCCGTATCAAATTTACCCACGATCCCGATCAGTTGGCGGTGATGACGTTGAACAGAGACCAGAACCGGTTCAATATCTATTTTACAAGCCCCCGTTCTACTGTTTCGAAACTGGTGTTAAGGGAGGAGAGCAAATATTATATCGATTCGAATTGGCTTAACTCGATCTATTTCCTAAAAGACCGCTTTACCTATGTCTCCGAAAAAGATGGGTATAGTCATATCTATATCTACGCTGTTTCGGGCACGTTGCAGAAACAACTCACTACCGGCAGTTACGATGTGACGGCATTTTTGGGTGTGGATGAGCAGACCGAAACGGTTTTCTATGAGGCGGCGGATGAGTCACCCTTACAACGTAATATCTATAAGGTGAACATTAACAAGGGACACCCGCAAAAATTGTCGCCGCAGACGGGATATAACACTGCCTCTTTTAGTGAACAAGGTAAATTTTTCGTGAACCGCTGGTCGGAGGTCAATACGCCTACAGTGATCACCCTGCACGATGCAAACGGAAAGCAGTTGCGGGTTTTGGAAGATAATCAATCACTTCGCACCAAAGTAGCGTCCGCCCAGTTCCCGCAAAGAGAATATATTGATGTGATGGCTGCCGATGGCATTACCCGCCTGAACGGATGGATATTGAAACCGGGTGATTTCAATCCTGCAAAGAAGTATCCCGTGGTGTTGATCCAGTACAGTGGTCCCAACTCACAACAAGTTCTGGACCGGTATAGTGCTGATTGGTATTATGCATTGTTGAATGAAGGCATTATGGTGGCTTGTGTTGATGGTAGGGGGACAGGTGCACGAGGTGAAGAGTTTCGAAAGAGTACCTATATGAATCTGGGTATTAAGGAGTCGGACGATCAGATTGCTGTAGCCCGCCACCTCGCTTCATTGCCCTATATCGATGAAAAAGGTATCGGCATTTGGGGGTGGAGTTACGGGGGATATAACGTTTTGATGAGTATGAGCCGTGGAAATGCCCTCTTTAAAGCGGGAGTGGCCATAGCGCCCGTGACCGACTATCGGTTCTATGATACCGTTTACACAGAGCGCTTTATGCGTACGCCACAGCAAAATAAACAGGGATACGATTATGGGTCACCCATTGCACTTGCGAGTCGATTGGAAGGTGACCTGTTGCTGATTCATGGCACCGCCGACGATAACGTCCATTTTCAAAACTCTGTTGAATATTCCCGTGCATTGATCGAGGCCGGTAAACATTTCGATATGTTTTTCTTTCCGGACAAGGATCATTCTATCAGGGGCGAGAGCACAAGAAAATATCTCTATGAAAGGGTGATCGATCATTTTAAACGGAATTTGAAATAATTGTCTCCTCTTTTTTGAATCTTTCAGGGATTTGTTGCCGGGTAGTGCATAACTGCCCGGCAACGTTTTTTATGGCTAAACAAAAAGGCTGCTCTGTTGTTATTATTTGGATATGTTTATAAAGTGGGTGTGCGAAATAGGGTTGTCATCTGGAGTGTAGTGAAATATTCGAGAGATATGCTTTATGGGTTACTTTTCCAATATGCAAAAAGTATTAAGAAATCCGGCATTGGGACTGATGTCGATGTTTATTTTTTCAATCCTGGTATTGTATACGGACCCCCGTATTGCGACAGGAGCTTCCTTGGTATTGTCAATAACAGGGAGTATTGCAGTGAAAAAATATAGCCGCCTGATCTACGATATATCCATTATCACCTTCGCAATTGCCTTTATATTTTCATTTACTGTTTTTCCAAAATTGGCATCCTTTAACCGATTGGCGGTTGTGGAGATAATTTTTGTAATATCCCTCATCGCTATGCGCTTCTCGAGAGGAAAAATTATCACTCAGATAGCCAAGAGGCGCAACCCGATGCTGAAGAATTATTTGAAAGAATCGTTGAGGGTCGCCTTCCAGACACAATATGCGCTATCGATCCACCTTCTCTTGGTATTGGCTTTCTATCTGTTTGATGGAGCCGAAATCCGTTTCGTAAGTGGTACAGCCATGGTAGTGGTATGCCAGATTTTATTGCTGATGATTATGATTATGGAGACTGTCCGGTTATATATCTTAGACAAGAAGTTGTATCAAGAAGAGTGGCTGCCCGTGGTGACTGAAAAGGGTGATGTGACGGGAAGGGTGGCGAAATCTATTACCAAAGATCTCAAGAACAGATTCATGCATCCGGTAGTTCGCCTGGCGTTGATCTATAAGGGAAGGATTTATCTGCAGGAACGGGATTCGGATCGGTTGTTGAATCCCGGAAGATTGGATTATCCATTTGAAAAATATATGCAGTTTAATGACAAAGTGAATGAGACCTTATCGGACAGTATCAGAAAAGAGTGTGGCGGTAATGATATCCCTTTGCGCTTTTTGTTGAAATATACATTTGAAAATGAAATCACCAAACGTCTGGTATTTCTATATGTCTCTACTATTGACGATGAAGCTACTTTCAACACCCTTGGCATCCAAGGGGGAAAATTATGGACTGCTTCCCAGATTGAAGATAATATGGGAACCGAGATTTTTTCCGAGTGCTTCGAATTAGAGTATGAATACCTGAAAAACACAGTTTTACTGGCACATCAATTCTTGAATAACAGCAATTAAGCATAAATTTCTTGCATTTCCTGTAACTTTTTGCCAATTCATCCGTCACTATACAATGAGTATTGATTCTTTCCATACTATTATCCTCCCATTAAAGGATAAACTCTTCAGGCTTGCATACAGTATTGTGAGGGAACAGGCTGAAGCAGAAGATATCCTGCAGGATGTGCTCTTGAAGCTCTGGAATAAAAGGGAAGAATGGAGTTATATAGAGAATCTCGAAGCCTACTGTTTCAGGGTTACCAAAAATATGGCGCTCGACAAATTGGCTTCTATGGCTATCCGAAAAACCGGGGTGATTGATCCTGAAAAGGAGAATCTTTTTTTTGTTGATAATCGTTCTCCACACACTGAAATGGAGAGAAAAGAACAGCGATCAGCCATCGATCAGGGCATTGAAGCACTTTCTGAAAATCAACGCTTGGTCTTCACCCTCAGGGAAATCGAAGGAATGAGTTACCGGGAGATAGCTGAGACGCTTGCGATCAGCGAAGATTTAGTGAAAATCAGCCTTTACCGGGCAAGGCAGAAAATGAAAGAACTGTTATCGGAATTTCACAAAGATGAAAAGTGAAAAGATAGATTATTTATTAGAAAAATATTGGGACTGTGAAACATCGGTAGAGGAAGAGAAAGAGCTGCAAGCATTTTTCTTGGGTGGCGATGTACCTGCCCAGTTCCAGCAATATATTCCTCTCTTTTCTTGTATCCGGGATGAACAGTCGGTGAAATTAAGCGACAGTTTCAACGAAAGATTCAAAAATATCCTTGAAGGCAAACAGAGAGAACGCTATGTCACTATTCGTGTTTTTAAGCCCTTGTTGCGTTTCGCAGTTTCTGTTTTACTCATCATAGGGATGGGGGTAAGCTTCTACTTTATCTCCAAGCAGGATAACCGGTCGCATTTTGTGGAAACATTCGAAGATCCCAATGCAGCCATGCAGCATGCAACATTTGCGCTGGAAAAATTATCGTATGCATTGCGTAAGACTGAAGCAGCCTCGATGGAAACGATCCATTTTATCGATGAGCTCGATATCAACTGGGCAGCACTTGACTCATTGAATAAAATCAATCTGTCTGAAATGGATAGAGTGAAGAGGAGAGATTGACTAAGTTGGTGTATAATCTTTAATTGCAAATTCTGAATTATGAATATGAGAATAGTACTATTGATGTTGTTTTCGGTGTTTCTGCCGAGTACCCTTTTTGCTGATAATTTTGTATCTCTGTTCATGGAGAAATGTGCAGAAGAGGAACGACCGTTAAATAATGTAAATATAGGTAGGACGATGCTCGACAAGATGGCAGCCAATACCGACGATTAAGAGTTGAAAAATGCATTCAAAGAGCTGAACAGCATTCGTATTATAAGTTCAGATAATGTGGATGATTCAAAATACTACTTTAAGAAGGCAAATGAACTGATCAAAGAGTCGTTTTACGATTACGAAGAGGTGGTTTCGCTAAATGAAATGGGGTCGAAAATTTCTGTGTGGGTGAAAAATTTGAATGAAGAGATGCAAAGTCTCATCCTTTTCGCTATAGAAAATGATGGTAAATTCTCTGTCATTACAGTCTCGGGGAAGATAAATTTCGATTCCATCTCTAAATTGTCGGGATCGCTCCGCAGTGGAGCTCCCTTCCCTTGATGGCGCCGACGATAGATGAACGAGCTTGAATGATTTGCCAAAAAGCAGTATTTCTGATCTTACACATCCTTTAATGATCTTTTTAAAATAACTTTTTTCTTTTTTATATTTAAACGATGAACAGGCAGCCGAGCGTGAGTTTAGCTGCCTGTTGCCATATGCTCCTTTGTCGGTGGAGAGAGAGAAAGAAAAAATTATCCTATTTTTTTCAAAAACATAGAGAAACACTTGCACATCTGATTGATTATTTGTAATTTTGTGCCGTTTTTCATGCGAAGAGATTGGTTATTGAATGATAATCAAGGTATTAATAATACACCCATAGTATGGAGAATAAATGAGACTGTCAATTATTAAAAAACTGAAATAGAAAAAAGAAAGCAGAAGATGCCTACAATTCAACAATTAGTAAGAAAAGGACGTACAACCCTTACTGAAAAAAGCAAATCGCCCGCCTTGGACTCTTGTCCGCAACGTCGTGGTGTTTGTGTGAGAGTCTATACCACTACTCCGAAAAAACCGAACTCGGCAATGAGAAAAGTGGCCCGTGTACGTTTAACTAACTCGAAGGAAGTGAACGCATACATCCCTGGAGAAGGACATAACCTACAAGAACACTCTATCGTGTTGGTGCGTGGAGGACGTGTAAAAGACCTTCCCGGTGTGCGTTATCATATTGTGCGTGGATCCTTGGATACCGCCGGTGTAAACGGTCGTACCCAAAGGCGTTCTAAGTATGGTGCTAAGCGCCCCAAGCCAGGAGCAAAAGGTGCTGTAACAGGTAAGAAGAAATAAAGTATAAATGTAGAATCACTGTTGAATTTTTGGAATACGCTGTTTTATGAAGGGTTGAGTAAATAAATTCGGAGGAATTTGTTGAAGACTTTGCAAAGGCAACCAAACAACACAAATTTTTTAAACAATGAGAAAAACTAAACCTAAAAAAAGACAGGTTCTTCCCGATCCTGTTTATGGTGATATAAGGGTAACAAAGTTTGTTAACCACCTTATGTATGATGGCAAGAAGAGTATCTCTTATGGTATCTTCTACTCTGCATTGGAAACAGTAAAGGCTAAATTGCCTAATGAAGAGAAACCGGTTCTCGATATATGGAAAGCCGCTCTCGATAATATTACCCCTCAAGTGGAAGTGAAGTCACGCCGTGTGGGCGGAGCTACTTTCCAGGTCCCTACCGAAATTAGACCGGATAGAAAAGAATCCGTTTCAATGAAGAACCTCATCCTTTATGCGCGTAAAAGAGGAGGAAAGACGATGGCTGACAAGTTGGCTGCTGAAATTGTGGATGCTTATAACAGCCAGGGGGGTGCATATAAACGTAAAGAGGATATGCACAGAATGGCTGAAGCGAACCGTGCTTTCGCCCACTTCAGATTTTAATTTAGAAAGAAGGTAAAAAAGATGGCTAAGGGTTCAAAAGAAGCATTACAATTCACTCGTAACATTGGTATCATGGCGCATATCGATGCCGGTAAGACTACCACCTCAGAGCGTATCCTGTTCTATACAGGGTTGACGCATAAGATCGGGGAGGTACACGACGGTGCCGCGACCATGGACTGGATGGAGCAGGAGCAGGAGCGTGGTATCACCATTACTTCGGCTGCTACTACTACGAGCTGGAAATATAATGACACAACATATAAGATCAATCTGATTGACACCCCGGGGCACGTTGACTTCACCGTAGAGGTAGAGCGGTCATTGCGTGTGCTTGATGGGGCGGTGGCTGCGTTCTGTGCCGTAGGTGGAGTGGAGCCGCAGTCGGAAACCGTCTGGCGTCAGGCAGACAAATATAAAGTGCCCCGAGTAGGTTATGTCAACAAGATGGACCGTTCGGGTGCCAATTTTTTTGACGTGGTACGTCAGATAAAAGAGATGTTGGGCGCTAATGCATGCCCCATCCAGATCCCTATCGGCGCGGAAGAGACTTTCAAGGGGGTGATTGACTTGGTCGCTATGAAAGCGTTCTATTGGCATGATGAAACCATGGGGGCCGATTATGATATAATGGATATTCCTGCTGAACTGTTGGGTGAAGCAGAGGAGTGGCGCGAGAAAATGTTAGAAACTATCGCTGAGTTCGACGATCAGTTGATGGAAAAATATTTCGACGATCCTTCCACTATTACTGAGGATGAGATCAGAGCGGCTATCAGAAAAGGTACGCTCTCCATGCAGATTAATCCTGTGATTTGTGGTTCCTCTTTCAAGAACAAAGGGGTGCAGACACTGCGCGATGCGGTATGTGCCTATTTACCCAGCCCCAGTGATACGGAAGCTATCACAGGAGTTGATCCGAGAGATCCTGAAAAGGAATTGGTTCGGTATCCCGATCCGTCGGAGCCGATGTGTGCGTTGGCATTTAAGATTGCGACCGACCCCTATGTGGGCCGTCTTTGCTTCTTTCGTGTTTATTCGGGAGAATTGGATGCCGGCTCTTATATATATAATGCCCGTTCTGGTAAAAAAGAGCGTATTTCACGACTCTTCCAGATGCACTCCAACAAGCAAAATGCAAAAGATTTCATAGGTACCGGAGATATTGGTGCCGGTGTAGGTTTTAAAGATATTCGCACCGGAGATACCCTTTGCGATGAAAATAAACCCATTATCTTGGAGGCCATCGATTTCCCGGATCCGGTGATTGGTATTGCAGTGGAGCCCAAAACGCAGAAAGATTTAGACAAACTTTCTATCGGATTGGCTAAGTTGACGGAAGAGGATCCTACTTTCACCGTGAAAATGGATCAAGATACCGGACAGACGGTAATCTCCGGTATGGGTGAACTTCACTTGGAGATTATTATCGACCGTTTGAAACGCGAGTTTAAGGTTGAGGCCAATCAGGGCCGTCCCCAAGTGTCTTATAAGGAGGCTATCACCAAACCGGTGGAATTGCGTGAAACCTATAAGAAACAGACCGGTGGCCGTGGTAAGTACGCCGATATGATCGTGCGTGTGGAACCGGCCGACAAGGACTTTGAAGGGGAATTGCAATTTGTTGATGAAGTAAAGGGTGGTAACATACCCAAAGAATATATCCCATCTATCCAGAAAGGATTCCAGCGTGCAATGAAAAACGGTGTACTCGCCGGTTATGCGTTGGATAGACTAAAAGTGACCCTGATCGATGGTTCGTATCACCCGGTTGACTCCGATCAACTTTCGTTCGAGATCTGTGCCATGCAAGCTTTTAAATCAGCTTCTGAAAAAGCAAACCCGGTATTGCTGGAGCCCATCATGAAGGTAGAGGTGGTTACCCCCGAAGAGAATATGGGTGATGTGATCTCCGATCTGAACAAGCGTCGTGGTCAAGTGGAAGGGATGGAATCCAACCGTTCCGGGGCACGTGTGGTAAAAGCCAAAACGCCGCTCTCCGAAATGTTCGGTTATGTTACTTCCTTGCGTACCATTACATCAGGACGCGCTACATCTACAATGTCGTTCTCGCATTTCGAAGAGGTCTCTTCATCTATTGCAAGACAGGTATTGACGGAGGTAAAAGGCCGTGTAGATTTGATTAAGTAATTTATTGAATATATTTTATGAGCCAAAAAATCAGAATTAAACTGAAGTCTTACGATTATAGCTTGGTAGACAAATCTGCCGAAAAGATCGTGAAAACCGTAAAAGCTACGGGTGCAGTGGTAAGTGGTCCAATCCCATTACCAACTCACAAGCGTATTTTTACCGTGAACCGCTCCACGTTTGTCAACAAAAAGTCACGTGAGCAGTTCGAACTGGCCTCTTTCAAGAGACTCATCGATATCTATAGCTCCACAGCTAAGACTGTGGATGCCCTGATGAAACTTGAATTGCCCAGTGGTGTGGAAGTGGAAATCAAAGTGTGACGTTAGCGTAAAGAGCAAAGAGCAAAGACAAAAAAAGTCTTGACTCTTGGATCTAAATAATTAATTAAAAACGAGAGAAATGCCAGGATTATTAGGAAGAAAAATCGGAATGACATCCGTTTTCAGTGCCGAGGGGAAAAATATCCCATGCACTGTTATCGAAGCAGGTCCTTGCGTGGTAACTCAGGTGAAGACCGTTGAAACAGACGGTTACGATGCTATTCAGCTCGGTTTTTTCGATAAGAAAGAGAAACAGACCCCCAAAGCTGAGCAAGGGCATTTTAAAAAAGCTGGAGTAACCCCCAAGAGATACTTGGCCGAGTTCAAAGGTTTTGGAAATGAGTACAAAGCCGGATCAGAGATTAAAGTTGATCTTTTTAAAGATACTGTCTATGTAGACGTGATAGGAACATCGAAAGGAAAAGGTTTTCAGGGTGTAGTAAAACGCCATGGTTTCGCCGGTGTTGGAGAGTCCACCCACGGTCAACATAACAGGTTGCGCTCACCCGGTGCAATCGGAGCATGTTCCTATCCCGCGAAAGTATTCAAGGGAACTCGTATGGGGGGCCAGATGGGTAATGAACGGGTGACTGTTCAAAACCTACAAGTGATCAAGGTAATTCCCGAACACAACCTTCTGTTATTGAAAGGTTCTGTCCCGGGAAGCAAAGGTTCAATCGTAGCAATAGAGAAATAAAATGGAATTAAGCGTATATAATATCAAAGGAGAGGTAACAGACAAGAAGGTGACACTCGACGATTCCATTTTCGGGATTGAACCCAACAATCATGTTATCTGGTTGGATGTAAAACAATATATGGCCAACCGGCGTCAAGGTACGCATAAATCGAAAGAGAGAAATGAAATTGCAGTAAGTGGCCGTAAACTGATCCGTCAGAAGGGGGGTGGCGGTGCACGCCGAGGTGACATCAAATCACCCCTGTTGGTGGGAGGAGGACGTGTATTTGGTCCCAAACCACGCGATTACAGTTTCAAAGTAAACAAAAAAGTGAAAGCGTTGGCGCGTAAATCGGCACTTTCTCTGAAAGCCAAGAACAATGCCATCGTTGTAGTGGAAGATTTTACTTTCGACACCCCCAAGACCAAGCAAATTGTGGAGTTGACAAAAAATCTGCAACTTGCTGATAAAAAGCTACTTTTCGTTTTGCCTCAACAAAATAAAAACGTATATTTGTCGGCCCGAAATTTAAGCGGTATAAATGTGATAACTGCCTCTGACATAAATACATATAGAGTTATGAATTGTGCCGGACTGGTGATGATGGAGTCGTCAGTTGCTGTAATTGACAACCTGTTTAAAGCATAAGGAGAATTAAAATGAGTGTAATAGTAAAACCCATATTCACAGAAAAACAGACCGATCTGACGGAGAAATTCGAAAACCGTTACGGTTTTATTGTGCTGCCTTCTGCCAATAAGGTTGAAATAAAAAAAGCCGTTGAGCAGCTCTATAATGTACATGTAGAAAGCGTGAATACGATGAAATATGATGGTAAGATAAAAAGTAGGTACACGAAATCAGGAGTGGTTCAGGGGCGCACTTCATCTTACAAGAAAGCAATTGTCACCTTGAAAAAAGGTGAAACAATCGATTTATTTAGCAATATCTAAAAAAGTAATGGCAATACGTAAATTAAAGCCCACCACACCGGGGCAAAGACACAAGATTATCGGTTCATTTGAAAAGATCACTGCAAGTGTACCGGAGAAATCTCTTGTGGTTGGTAAAAGAACGACTGGAGGCCGCAATCATCGTGGTAAAATGACCGTGAAGAATGTTGGTGGCGGACATAAGAGACGTTTTAGAATTATCGATTTCAAGAGAACAAAAGATGGTATCCCGGCCGTAGTAAAAAGCATAGAGTATGATCCCAACCGTTCGGCACGCATCGCGTTGTTGTATTATGCCGATGGTGTGAAAACATACATCCTTGCGCCTAACGGCCTTGAAGTGGGAACCTCAGTGATGTCGGGGCCGTCAGCGGCTCCTGAAGTTGGAAATGCACTACCCTTGTCGGTTATTCCCATCGGTACCGTAATTCATAACATTGAGTTGCGTCCGGGACAAGGGGCTAAGATGGCACGCTCGGCCGGAACATTTGCACAATTGGTATCTCGTGAAGAGAAATATGCCATTATCAAGATGCCTTCCGGTGAAGTACGTAAAATTTTGTCGGCATGTAAAGCTACTATTGGTAGCGTTGGTAATTCGGCCCATGCTCTGGAACAATCAGGTAAAGCCGGTCGTTCTCGTTGGCTCGGACGCCGTCCCCGCACCCGTGGTGTGGTGAAAAACCCGGTCGATCACCCGATGGGTGGTGGAGAAGGGCGCGCGTCGGGAGGCCATCCCAGATCAGCCAAGGGCTTATATTCAAAGGGCTTGAAAACAAGAGCACCTAAAAAACATTCTTCTAAATATATTGTAGAGAGAAGAAAAAAGAAGTAATCTGATTAATTAATAAACAACTATGAGCAGATCATTAAAAAAGGGTCCGTATATCAGTCTGAAATTAGAAAAAAAAGTGATCGCCATGAATGAGAGCGGCAAAAAATCCGTAATCAAGACCTGGGCGCGCGCTTCGATGATATCACCTGATTTTGTGGGACACACCATCGCCGTACATAATGGGAACAAATTCATTCCTGTCTATGTAACTGAAAATATGGTGGGGCATAAACTTGGCGAATTTGCCGTAACCCGCACATTCCGTGGCCATGCAGGTAACCGGAAGAAATAATCAGGGCGCTTAACGAAATAAAAAACAGAAAAAGAGATGAGTGCTAGAAAAAGAATATCAGCCGAACAAAGAAAACAAGAGCGTAAAGAGATTTCTCTCGCAGTGTTGAAGAACGTTCCCAGCTCGCCGCGTAAAATGCGCTATGTAGCAGATATGGTACGTGGTATGGAGGTGTTTAAAGCATTAGGAGTTTTGAAATTCTCTAATAAAGAGGCGTCAACCAAGGTTGAGAAACTGTTGCTGTCGGCGATTTCCAATTGGGAACAGAAAAATGAACGTAAGGCCGAATCCGGTCAACTCTATATCAAAACTATAACGGTAGATGGGGGTGCTATGTTGAAAAGACTCCGTCCAGCTCCGCAGGGACGCGGATATAGGA
>JAAYFR010000267.1 GCA_012728155.1 Bacteroidales bacterium
ATGGTTCTAGCACCCGGTCCCTGCCGTCCCTCGAAATTACGATTAGAGGTGGAGACCGCATATTTTCCTGCGGGGATCTTATCGTCGTTCATCGCCAAGCAGGCAGAACACCCCGGTTGTCGGAGTTGGAAGCCAGCTTCCTCCAGGATCTTGTCAAGTCCTTCCGCCTCGATCTGTTTACGCACCTGCCAACTGCCGGGTACCAACCATGCGGTTACGTTATCGGCTTTCTTCTTACCCTTTACATAATTGGTAAATACTCGAAAGTCCTCGATACGTCCGTTGGTACAGCTACCCAGGAAGACATAATCGATCTGTTTTCCTTCTAATTTCTCTCCGGGAGCAAATCCCATATAATTCAACGATTTCTCAAAAGAGATTTTTCCGGCTTCATCAATCTCATCCAAGCGGGGGATAGTGCCATCAATAGGCATTCCCATACCGGGATTGGTGCCATAAGTAATCATCGGACGGATCTTTGTCACATCGAAAGTAACCTCCTTGTCGAAGGTGGCACCTTCATCGCTCTTCAGTGTTTGCCAGTAGGTCATCGCCTTTTCCCATTTCTCACCTTTGGGAGCGAACTCACGTCCCTTGATATAATTGAACGTAGTCTCATCGGGGGCAACCAGACCTCCCCGCGCACCCATCTCGATACTCAGGTTACAGAGCGTCATCCGCTCTTCCATGGTGAGATTACGTACCGCTTCGCCGGCATACTCCACAAAATAGCCGGTAGCACCTCCGGTGGTCAGTTGCGAGATCATATAGAGCGCCATATCCTTCGCGCTTACATCTTCACCCAAACACCCTTCAAAATTGATTCGCATGGTTTTGGGGCGTGTCTGCAAGATACACTGCGAAGCCAATACCATTTCTACTTCGCTGGTTCCAATACCGAAGGCAATAGCGCCAAAGGCACCATGGGTAGAGGTATGGCTGTCGCCACAGACAATGGTCATACCCGGCTGCGTATAACCGTTTTCCGGTCCTATCACGTGCACAATCCCGTTCTTGGGGTTATTCAGTCCGTAATAGGTCAGCCCAAAATCGGATGCATTTTTCGCAAGTGTCTCCACCTGAAAACGGGAAATAGAATCACGTATCGGTCTATCCTGCCACATGGTAGGAATATTGTGGTCGGCCGTCAGCGTAGTCTGCTGCGGACGGTAGACACTCAATCCACGTACCCGAAGTCCGGAAAATGCCTGTGGGCTGGTCACTTCGTGGCACAAATGTCGGTCGATGTATAACTGGGTGGGGCCCTCTTTCACTGTCGTCACCACATGTGCATCCCATATCTTATCAAAAAGAGTCTTCATATATAGTTGATTTACTGATTTATTGATTTATTCCACAAACTTATTCACCGCATCGATAAATGCTTCCACAGAAGCCCCCACAATATCGGTATTGGCAGAAAAACCATAATATACAATATTGTTGTGCTCCACCTGCATATGCACCTTACCTATATCATCACTGCCATGATCGATGGCCTGGATAAGGAATTCCTTGATCTTCATCTTCCTTTTAATGATATTCTTCACGGCACGGATGGCGGCATCGACCGGACCATTACCGCTCGCTGTAGCTTCGAAACGTTCACCGGCAATATTCAGGACAATGCTGGCCATATCTTGCACACCAATACCGCACAGCACCTGCAGATATTCCACTTTAATCCTGTTGAGGCGTCCATCTTTACCTACCAGCATCAGGATATCATCATCGTTGATACTTTTCTTCTTATCGGCCATCTCCAGGAATTTCTGATACACATCATCCAATTCCTCGCTTTCGAGTTTCACTCCGAGGATAGAGAGTCGGTTTTTCAGCGCTGCACGTCCACTACGGGCTGTCAGTACGATAGCGTTATCATCGATACCCACATCTTTGGGATTGATGATTTCATAAGTTTCCACATTCTTGAGTACTCCATCCTGATGGATTCCCGAAGAGTGAGCGAATGCGTTTCTTCCCACGATTGCCTTGTTAGGCTGTACGGGCATATTCATCAGGCTCGATACCATCCGGCTGGCCGAATAGATATGTTGCGTATTGATATTGGTATCGAATCCGCGGTCTTTATGGCTCTTCAGTGCCATCACCACCTCTTCGAGCGAAGTGTTTCCAGCCCGTTCACCGATACCGTTGATGGTCACTTCCACCTGGCGGGCTCCGTTGATCACTCCCGACAGGGTATTGGCAGTAGCCATTCCCAGATCCTGATGACAGTGGGTGGAGAGGATTGCATCTTTCAGATCTACATTATCGACGAGATACTTTATTTTTGCGCCATATTCGTCGGGAAAGCAATAACCGGTCGTATCGGGTATATTCACTACGGTCGCTCCCGCATTGACTACTGCCTGTACCACACGGGCCAGGTATTCGTTGTCGGTACGTCCCGCATCTTCGGCATAAAATTCCACATCATCCACAAAACGACGGGCATATTTAACCGCTTTTATAGCCCATTCGATGATCTCTTCACGATTGGAGTTGAATTTGTATTTAATATGCGTATCGGATGTTCCGATACCGGTATGGATCCGTTTTCGTTTGGCATATTTGAGTGCTTCAGCAGCCACTTCGATATCTTTTTCCACCGCACGGGTTAACGCGCAGATAGTCGGCCAAGTAACCGCCTTGGAAATTTCCACCACCGAATTGAAGTCACCCGGGCTCGACACGGGGAAACCGGCTTCTATCACATCCACTCCCAACAATTCAAGCGTTTGTGCCACCTGGATCTTCTCGATGGTGTTCAACTGACAGCCGGGAACCTGTTCGCCATCTCTCAAGGTTGTATCAAATACATAAATACGTTCCATTATCCTTCACTATTTTGTTAGCTTTTATAAAAGAATAACCTTTCCCACCAGGTGAGAAAGGTTATTCCTATTTTTTTACTTGTTGTAAATCACAGATATGCCACTCTCACCCTCCGAATTTTTCCAGAAGTAGAATAGAAATGACTAGAATAATGACCTGATGATACATACGACAAAGTAATTTTTTTCCTATTTAATGGCTGCAAAGTAAATGCAAAAATTCATACAAACAAAGTATTTTCACAATTTTCTTCAAAAAAATTTCGATTTGATTATTATTTCCACTTATAATTTTCGATTTGCAACTTAATGACCATTCAAATAAGAGATAAAATCAGCGTATTACCCGAAATCGTCGAACATGATCATCTCCGGTGAAACTCCCAGATCGTCAAGCATCCGTTTCACGGCAGCGGCCATCGGACCGGGGCCGCACATGTAGTATTCGATATCTTCAGGTTCCTCATGCTCTTTCAGGTAGGTGTCGTAAATAACCTGGTGCACGAACCCCGGGGTGTACTTCACGCCGGCCGCGTCGGCTGCCGGATCGGGTCTGTCGAGTGCCAGATGGAATGAGAAGTTGGGGAATTCCCTTTCCAGTTCGTAGAAATCTTCGAGATAGAATGCTTCCACCAATGCCCTCGCACCATAATAATATGACATCTTGCGGTCAGTAATCTTCAATGTCTTGGTCAAGTGCATGATCTGCGAACGCAGTGGAGCCATACCGGCACCGCCACCCACCCAGAGCATCTCGCGTTTACTGTCGAGGATCGGATGGAAATCGCCATAGGGTCCCGACATCATCACCTTGTCACCCGGTTTCAAGTTAAAGATGTAAGAGGATACAATACCCGGATTGACATTCATCCATGTACCTTTATTGCGGTCGAACGGTGGAGTTGCCACACGCACATTCAGGGTAATGATATTTCCTTCTGCCGGATAGTTGGCCATGGAGTATGCACGTATCGTATCTTCTTCGTTGGTCACCGTGAGGTCCCACATTTTGAATTTATCCCACTCCGCCTTATATTGTTCATCGATAATAAAATCGGAATATTTGATCTGGTTGAATTTCGGTACCCTGATCTGGCTATATGAACCGGGTTTGAAATCGAGTTTTTCTCCTTCGGGCAGTTTCACCACAAACTCCTTGATAAAGGAAGCCACATTGTTATTGGAGATTACTTCGCATTCCCACTCCTTGATACCAAACACCTCGTCCGGGATAATAATAGACATATCTTCCTTCACCTTCACCTGGCAACTCAGACGCCAATTACTCAACTGTTCCTTACGGCTGAAATGGCCTTTTTCGGTGGGTAAGATCTCTCCTCCTCCTTCTACCACGCGGCAACGGCATTGGGCACAAGTACCCCCACCCCCGCAGGCGGAAGAGAGGAATATATTTTGTGATTGCAACGTATTCAAGAGTGTTCCACCCATTGGTACGTCCAACTCTTTCTCTTTATTCACAGTAATCTTCACATTGCCTGACGGCATCAACTTCGCTTTGGCTATCAGGATGATCACCACAAGTACCAAAATGACCAGCAGGAATACTATGACACTCGCCCATATTGTCAAACTACCTGCGCTCAATAATACACTCATATTATATTCAATAATTTATTGTTGTCTGTTGTCGATTAAATGTCAATCCCTGAAAAACTCATAAAACCAATAGCCATCAACGCTGTGATGATAAAGGTAATGCCTAATCCTTTCAATGGTTTGGGCACATTGGAGTATTCCAGTTTCTCCCTGATGGCCGCCATCCCTACGATAGCCAGCATCCAGCCGATTCCCGATCCGAAAGCATAAGATGTAGCCATCCCCACGTTGGCGAAATCACGCTGTTGCATAAAGAGTGACCCCCCAAGGATTGCGCAATTTACTGCAATCAGAGGAAGGAAGATACCCAATGAGTTATAAAGAGAGGGACTAAAACGTTCGATCACCATCTCCACCAATTGCGTAATCGATGCAATGATGGCAATAAAGATGAGCAGGCTGAAAACACTCAGGTCGACGTTGGCATACTCTTCTCCCAACCATTGCAAGGCGCCTGCCTTAAGTACATAATTTTCCAGCAGATAATTGACCGGCAAAGTAAGTACCAATACAAAGGTGACTGCAATTCCCAATCCCAGTGCTGTTTTCACGTTTTTCGACACCGCCAGGAACGAACACATCCCTAAGAAGTAGGCGAAAATCATGTTGTCGACAAATATCGATCGTACAATCAAACTAATTGCATCCATATTTTTTTAAATGAAAAGTGAAAAATGAAAAATTATTAGCATATTAGCCACATTGGCACTACTCGTCCCGACTTGTCGGGATTGGCACATTTAATTCGTTTCCTCCTGCAGCTCCCTGTTTTTTGACCTATGTATCCATATGATACAAGCCACCAACAATATCGCCATGGGAGCAAGCATCATCAAGCCGTTATTCTCATAGCCGGCATCATAAAGCGCCTGTGGTACTACCTGGTAGCCCAACAACGTTCCGGAACCTAACAGTTCGCGGAAGAATCCCACTACAACCAATATCCAGCCATAGCCCAACCCATTGCCTATACCGTCGAGGAAAGAGGGCCAGGGACCGTTACCCAGTGCGAACGCTTCGAGGCGTCCCATCAGGATACAGTTTGTCACGATTAGTCCGACGAATACCGAGAGTTGCTTATTCACATCGTAGGCAAATGCTTTCAGGACTTCACTTACAATGGTCACCAGAGCTGCCACCACCACCAATTGTACAATAATACGGATACGATTGGGAATAGTCTTACGCAATAAAGAGATAATCACATTGCCAAAGGCAGTCACCATGGTCACAGCAATCGCCATCACTATGGAGGGTTCGAGTTTGGATGTGACCGCCAATGCGGAACAGATACCCAACACCTGTACAATAACAGGATTATTTTTATTCAGCGGCCCCAATAAAACCGCTTTTGTCTTACTTGATAATGCCATTTTCTTTCACTTTTATATCATCACTGTCATTTATTGGCAGTGCGTAAGTTCATTAAAAAATTCCGGTATTCACCCACACCATTCAGCAACATGTTGTCCACTCCTTTACTGGTGATGGTCCCCCCCGAGATACCATCCACATAATCTCTACGGTTATTGGTCTGACCGGGTTTTACCACTGCTACCGAGGTGAATTCATTCTCTCTGAAGAGATTCTTTCCTTTGAATTGATTGCGAAATGGCGCGGTTTCGATTTCAGCTCCTAACCCGGGTGTCTCTCCCGCATGACCAAATTCCGCACCATAAATGGCACTTCCGTCAGATTCAATGGCCAGATATCCCCAAATGGGACCCCAAAGGCCGGCACCGCTCATAGGAATAACATATTTGGTAGAACCGTCGATCTGTGCCTCATACACCGGTAATCCTTTGGCCTCCACATCGCCCAGTTCAGTTGAGAAGGCAGGATCGTCAGGTGTAATCCCTTCGGTACCTTCCACCTTTTCACCTGCGTTGTTGATAAGATAGGCATTCTTTACCAACTCGCCATATTTTGTTTGTGCATCGGCTGCAGTCACGTCCAGGTTAAGAGAACGCAATATCTGCTGCATCTTGTCGGTATTCTCATTGGCGATCTGCCGGTCGCTTAGTACCTGGTGCGTAAAGGCCAAGCCAAGCGCCACTATAATCACCATGACCGATGCATATATAATCGTATATCCACTATTTTCCCTGTTCATATCTCTTTTTATTGTTATTGTTTTACTACCGTTGCCCGTCTCATACGACGCTTGATATTGGCATCGATCACATAGAAGTCAATAAGCGGAGCAAACGCGTTCATAAACAGGATTGCCAACATCATTCCCTCCGGATATCCCGGGTTGAAGACACGAATGGCTACCGCGATCAATCCAATAAGGAATCCATAGATCCACTTTCCTTTCTCGGTTCTGGTTGATGTTACCGGGTCAGTTGCCATAAAGACTGCTCCAAAAGCAAATCCACCCAACAGGAAGTGGTAATATACCGGCATCTCCATGATAGCATTTTGTGCGAATGAGTTGACCAGCAGGACAGCCACCAGGCCTCCGATAAAGACAGAAAGCATGGTTTTCCAGCTTCCCACACCAGTGGCAATTAATATCACGGCTCCCAACAGGATGGCAATGGTAGAGACCTCACCAACGGATCCCGGGATAAAACCGAAAAACATATCACTGATAGAGAGCGGTTGTCCGGTAATACCTTGAAAGGCAAAATCAGAAAATCCACCCGCTTCGGTAGTAGCGATCTGTCCCAGAGGGGTAGCACCCGAAAAACCGTCTATCACCGTTCCTTTTCCCACTCCAAAAGTATCGGCGGTGCGTACCCATACCTGGTCGCCCGACATTTTTGAAGGATAGGAGAAGAAGAGGAATGCACGCGTGATCAGGGCCACGTTGAAAATATTATATCCCGTACCGCCGAACACCTCTTTGGCGAATATTACGGCAAAAGCAGTAGCTACTGCAATCATCCATAATGGTGTATCCACGGGCACGATCATCGGGATAAGCATACCCGAAACCAAAAATCCTTCGGCCACCTCTTCTTTTTTCATCTGTGCCATGGCAAACTCGATACCAAGTCCCACCACATAGGAGACGACTATCTGGGGCAGTACCGCCAGAAATCCGTAAAAGAATTTGGTAAGGAGTGTCACATCATGGCCAATTGCCAGATAATGTTGTAATCCCACGTTATACATACCGATGAGCAGTGCGGGAACCAACGCGAGGATCACGATGATCATCGTACGTTTGGAGTCGCGCGCGTCATGGATATGCACACCCGATTTCGATGTCGTGTTGGGCACGAAGAGGAACGTCTCAAACGCATCGTATGTAGAATAGAGCCAATGCAGTTTCCCGCCTTCCTCGAAATTCGGTTTGATCTTATCAAGATACTTTCTTAACGCTTTCAAAGTTCTATTATTTATAAGTTATATATATACTATTGCAAACGCTGTCACTCCATCTCCTTGCGCAACAGATCCAAACCTGTACGCACGATCCGTTGCAGCTCCAGTTTGGATGTATCCACAAACTCACACAGGGCGAAATCTTCGGGAGCCACCTCGTATATACCCAGCTGCTCCATCTTATCGATATTGAACGCGATAATGGATTTGATGAGTTGTTCGGGAAAGATATCCATCGGGAATACCTTATCATATTCGTTAGAGACGATAATCGCTCTCGGACCACCCAACAGACGGGCATCGAGGCGATATTTCTTGTTAGAGGAAGGATAAGTGCATCCGGCACTGTAACGCTTGGGTGAAAGGGATGCCCAGCCAAAAGCTTCATGTACATCGTCACCTTCAGGGATGACGGTTACTTGCGTGTCATAAGCACGAAGTACGCCATTGGCATCGATCTTGCGGCCGGTGAGCGGGTTTCCACTGATATATCTCAATGAAATTCCTTCGGTTATATTTCCTTCAAAAATTGAATTCAACTGTGTGCCGATCACCATCCGGTAATAGCCGGTCTGTTTTACTTCCGATCCGGTAAGGGCTACCGTACGGGTAAGATCCACAACACCCTGGTTGAAGAGGCGTCCAATAATTGCCACATCGGGAGCAGTGAGGGTCCATACGGTTTCACCCCTGTTCACCGGTTTGATATGGTTGATCTGTACACCTACATTTCCTGTGGGATGCGGTCCGTCAAACTCGGTGATGACCACATTTGTTGCTTCACACAATCCTTTGTTGGTTGTTTTAGGGCTGATAGAGAGGTAAACCTTCCCTGCGGTCAATTTGGCCAAGGCATCGAATCCGGTTTGCAAATCAGCATCCAAACCATTCAGTATAAAATCGGCAGACGGTGCCAGTGGAGCCGTATCAAAACCGGTTACGAATATATCGCGCGGCTCTTTGGTGGGCACGGCCACCACATCGTAGGGACGTTGCTTGATCAAGAACCAGATGCCGGCATCTAAAATCGATTTCTTCACCTCCTCAGAAGAGAGTGAATCCACTCTTTTTTTACCATACTCTTCGTACAGATTTGTGCTATCGGCTTTCACCTCAATATAGAGGATACGCCTCTTTACACCACGCTCAATGTTAGTGACCACACCACTGACGGGTGAAGCGAAAAACATCCCGGGATAATTCTTATCAAAGAACAAGGGCGTACCGGCCTTCACGGTATCATCTATTTTGACAGCCAATTTGGGAGTAATACCGTGAAAATCTTCCGGACAAATCCTCACATATTCACTTGTTACACTCCCTCTTAGTATCTCTTCAGCATCACCGAGCAGCGGAATTTGCAAACCTTTCTTTATTTTTATTCGATTAGCCATATAGTATTGTATAAATAACTTTGCCTGTTATCTTTTATATCCAATGATAAATCAATGGGTTAGTAATCAGTTGAGATAATGGAAATGGAAATATCTCCTTCCGGAACGCAAAGATACACTATTTCCCCCCAAAAAAAGAAGAAACAAAAAGAAACTGAAGAAAAAAGCCCCCATTCTTAAGTAAGGTGTATTCCTTCCCTTTTTTCACAATTTCATCAAACTCCTGCCATCTCCGGATCGATCATGATACGTCCGCAATATTCACATACAATAATCTTCTTACCCAATTTGATATCCATCTGTTTCTGGGGTGGTATCTTATTAAAACATCCGCCACAAGCCCCTCGTTGAATGGGTACTACTCCCAGGCCGTTGCGGGCATTTTTACGGATCCGCTTGAAGGCGGTCAACAGACGAGGCTCAATGGTTGCCTCGGTTTTCTTTGCTTTTTCGCGGATTTTCTCTTCCTGCGCCTTGGTTTCGGACACAATATCATCCAACTCCTGTTTTTTATGTTCCAGATCCGATGTCTTATCTTTCAACAGTTCATTGGCCGCTTCGATCTGTTCCTTGACAAAGGTAACTTCCTGTCCATATTCACGGATATATTTTTCGGAAAGCTCTATCTCGAGCGTTTCAAATTCTATCTCTTTGGAGAGATGGTCATACTCCTTACTGTTACGCACATTCTCAAGCTGTTTATTATATTTTTCGATCTTTGCCTTACTGGTTTCGATCTTACCTTTCTGCTGTTTGGTATTCTCATCGAGTTGCTTTAATTCCAGTTCGAAATTATTAATACGGGTACCCAGACCGGCAATCTCATCATCGAGGTCGGCCACCTCGAGGGGCAGTTCACCACGCAAGGTCTTGATTCTATCGATTTCCGACAGATAAGACTGTAATTTATGAAGTGATTTCAGTTTGTCTTCCACCGACACTTCCTGTTCAACATTTTTCTTTCTTGTTGCCATAATTTATTTCTGTTTATTATTCAAGTTTCGTAAGTTGTTGCATTGCAAGTTATATCATTAAATCAAAAAAATGCAGTAATCAAACGATCTTTTCATCGTTTCATTACCACATTTCTCTGCAACCGCGGGAACAAGTCGGACCGCCCTTTTTACAGATATTTGACCGGGTTCGAGTCGAACGCCGATTTATGTAGTGCAAAGGTAGGGAATTTTCTTGAAATAATTTCAAAAAAGATCTCTTTTGTGCAGATTTCCGATTCATAATGGCCCACTACAGCCAGGAGAATGCGTCCTTCCACATCGAAGAAGTCGTTATATTTTGCCTCCCCTGTAATGAATGCATCCGCTCCATAAGTGATAGCCTG
>JAAYFR010000268.1 GCA_012728155.1 Bacteroidales bacterium
ATGATCATATCCTTGATGCGTCCGGTGATACGATAGTTCCCCTTCTCATCCTGAACGCCCAAGTCGCCCGAATGCAGAAACCCATTTTTATCGATGACCTGAGCGGTGGCTTCCGGATTTTTGTAGTAACCCTTCATCACATTGTATCCACGGCAACACATCTCTCCCTGTACACCTACGGGGCACTCTTCTCCCGTTTCGGGATCGATCACGCTCACTTCGGTAAACTCATAATCTCTCCCCACGGTGGTACACCGTACATCAAACGGATCATCCACGCGGCTCTGTGTCATACCGGGTGAGGCTTCCGTCAGCCCATAGACACTGGTAAGATTCATAAACATCTTTTCATTCACCTGCCGCATCAGCTCCTCCGGGCAGAGAGCGCCTGCCATGATGCCGGTTCGAAGGGAGCGCACATCGAACAGTTCGAACATGGGGTGGTTGAGTTGCGCGATAAACATGGTGGGAACCCCATGCAATACGGTACACCGCTCCTTGTGGATGGAAGCAAGCGTGACCAACGGGTCGAAGCGCTCCACCATCACCTGCGTACTTCCATGTGTCAGGCAACACATGGTGGCAAGCACTACCCCAAAACAGTGAAACAAAGGGACACAGATACAACACTTGTCGTCGGCGGTAAATTTCATGTGTACACCGGTCAAATACCCGTTATTGGCAATATTATGATGGGTGAGCATCACCCCTTTCGGGAACCCTGTCGTTCCCGAGGTGTACTGCATATTCACCACATCGTGGCATTGGGAAAGCGAGCGCAATTTCTGAAACTCCTGATCGGGGACATTATTTCCGAGCAGCAGCAATTCGGCCGTATTATACATTCCCCGATATTTCTCCTGTCCTATATAGACTACGTTCTTCAATTCGGGAAAAAGATCCGATTTCATTTTTCCGCGCTGCATAGTTCTCAGCTCCGGCAGTAGCTCATAGATGATATCGGTATAATTGCTTCCCGGTACTCCATCCGTCATACAGAGGGTATGCATATCCGAATCCTTCATCAGAAAGGAGATCTCTTCGGTACGGTAATTGGTATTCACCGTCACCGCTACCGCTCCAATTTTTGCAGTAGCATAAAGGAAAGTGAGCCAATCGGGGACGTTCTGCGCCCATATCCCCACATTGCTCCCCCGGGTGACCCCAATGGATATCAACCCTTTTGCCATATCGTCCACCCTTTTATTGAAAGTGCGCCAGGTAAAACGCAGATTACGGTCGGAGTAGACAATATATTCTTTGTCGGGGCTCTCTTTTGCCCAATATTCCAGCCAGTCTCCCAATGTCTTGTCGGAAAGCTGCATATCTGATTGATCTGTCATGGTCATACACGGATTTTTCTATCGCACTATACAGTTTACGCAGGAGAATAGACGATTCCCAATATCTTTGCGGTAGCATCTCCCCCGGCCGTCACCAAGTGGTTCACTATGGAATCGTAGTAGATGCTATCACCTTGATGCAATTCATACTTCTCTCTTCCATAATGTACAATGATGGTTCCTTCCAAGACAAAAAGAAACTCTTCACCCTCGTGGGATGAAGAATTTCCCGGATCGGCAACCGGTCTGATATCAATGAGGAACGGCTCCATATTTCGTCCGGCTTTCCTCGCCGCCAACGAGCTAAAATCCATATGAGAATGATTGTCGGTCAGATGACTTGTAAATGTGACGGCAGGAAATGAATCGGCATGCCGGTTTACCACCGGTCCCAACTCTTCACTATCATCAAGGAAGGTACCCGGACGCACGCCCAAGGCACGGGCAATTTTAATCAATGAGGCAAGCGAAGGGATTCGCTCATCATCGAGTATCCGGTTCACCTGCTCTACCTTCAGTCCGGCTCCTGCGGCCAGATCTTCAGCCGATATATTTTTACCGGCACATAAGGTCTTAATCTTTTCCGTAACTGTTGTCATCTCTTTTTTATATTAAGACCGCAAAAATAAAGAAATATCAATAATTTGGCAAATTTTATTTGAGATTGTTATTTTTTCACTCTATTTTATATTGATTCCATTTTGGAACAGCTATTTTCCTGTCAATTCCCTTTCACGCAGCATATTGTTTGATAGGGCAATATCTCTTTTTATTCAAAAGAGTAATTAAACCTACTTTTTGGGAAAAATGTCTACCCGAAAAAAAAGGGATATCAATACTTTATATTTTTGAACAGCACTCGGTTTTCACGTGCTTCATTGAGTCGATTCAATATTTTCTCACGATTATAGTCGGGGAACTCATTATTTTCACTACCGATAATAAGGTTCAGCAGCTCCTTCAGTTCCTGATCCGAAAACTGCTTCATGATCTCATCGAACGGTTCTTTGGAGCCGATC
>JAAYFR010000269.1 GCA_012728155.1 Bacteroidales bacterium
ATAGCTACTATCTATGATAATCTCTTTTTCTAAGCGCACCATTTTACCTGAGCTCAACACTCCTTCACCAACCAGTTGATAAGTAGTAGGAGTATCGGCAGAATAAAATTCAACCACTGCTTCTCCCCTCTCCGAGAACTGCACATTCGGTTTCCAGTAGATGGTGGTACGCAAATCCACCGGCGACAATTCTCTCTGCTGTTCCGTCTCGTAGGCGGGGGTGTAAAATTCAACAGGGGGTTGATAACCAAGTGGTTTTATCCTATCTATATTCATCGACTTAACATTTTTCTGTACAAATCCCCTTTTTGTTGTTATCACAACAGCACCTTGAGTACCTGGAGAGTAAGTCATCAAACCCACATTAGACTTGAGGACAAACATATTGTCAATATCGGCTATATCGATTGATTCGATTTGAAAATTCTCGTGATTCACATCATCAATGATAAACGCTACAGGCATATCGGACTGGGTAGTAGTCACCGTTCCATCGCCCTTGACAATCAGGCTGGGGTTCGTAACCAGTAATGTACGAAAACTGCTCACCTTTCTTTTCTCTATTTCTTCCAAGGTGATCAATCCCGTCGCATGGATAGGAGAGTAAAATATCGATTCGCTATAACTCTCCTTGCGTTGTGCCGTAACCACCACTTCGTCCAGCATAATGGTACGGATGCCATATTTCTGGTTGTATTCGTCATTTGCTTTTTTCATATAAGCTTCCAGATCAAACTCTTCGGCTTGATCAATCTTCAAGCCACGAACCGGAATAGTGGAAAAGGTATCATCGGGAAAGCTCTCCATATCGAGATTAATCATGTTGCGCTTCCCTCCCTTCTTGCTTAACGATTGCACTGTAATTTCGGTATTTTCCGGATACTCCACTTTGAACATGAAGCGACCTTTCTCATCCGCAGTAGTCGTTTCCCCACTAAACAGTGTATCCAGCGTGGCATAGAGGCTGATTTCACCCTCTTTCAAACCGCCAAACAGGAGATCCGATTTTCCGCTTACTTCCTGAAACTCTTCGGGTCGATACTGGTCTGGAAGGGCTATTTTTCCTTTAAGCAGATCAGGGACATTGTATCGTCTCCACCCCTGGGTCAACATCAATGCGTCAAGTCCATCGACATCGATAATGTTATAACCATCAAAATAGGAGGCGGGCGACTCAATAAATCCTTTCAATTCCGAAGAGAGCAAAAACGAGGAGAGGATATTGTTTGTCGTATCTCTTGGAACCGCGCTCTTATCCGTTACAGAGACAGCAATGTTATCGGAGAAGGTGATGGAGTCTGAATCTACCACCTTAAGCTGCAACCTTACAAGTTCTCTTCGTTTATAGGTCGACGCCGAAAAATCGACAGTCGAGTTGGCAAAATCATTCTGATTAAGATTGAACAACATCCGTTCGCTAAGAATTTCATGTTGTTTATTCAACAGTAGAATACTTAGAGTACCACTTGGAAATTGAGCGGATGTAAAAGAATAGGGTTTTGATGGATCATCCCAGATTTGATAAAAACAGACAACACCATTGCGGTGAATGAGGATAGAGAGCGAGTCAACCTCCGCCTCATTGTTTCTCAACAGGGAGATCAATCTCCTGTCATGATCGACAGATAGGACCGACAACGTTTTCGAATGAATATCTGCAAGAGGGAGGTCAACCCGTTTTGTTTCGCTCCTTTCGGTCTTACAAAGAGCATAATAACGCTCATTTGCGACCGGCGTGAAATCGAAAAATCCCATACCCAATCTGATTGAGCTGAAATCTACAATAGCCACATTTTCAGAATTATATATCGTTCCGGTGATCTCTTCGCTTAATCCCGAACTATTAATTGCCTTGAAACCCACCCTACATTCCTGATCAGGGACAAGATAACCTCCTTCGGGATGGAAAGTGACATCAAATTCGTTCGCATCATAGGGGATAGGATAATACTTGTTATATTTTCGCCCCTCATGGACAACACTTAAGAGCAGATTGGGACTACTCCTTTTTTTCGTCATGGTAAAATTCCATTTGTAATAGTTACTCTTGTCCGGTGATATTGTCCTCGCGGTTTCATCCGAAAGCTTCAGCGTCACAATCTCGGGGGTTATGGTATCTTTGCTCGCCGGCGACACAAACCTGAAATTTGCGTTTACCCTATTTCCATTTACCTCAAAATGGGGCAGGATCCCAAGCTGTAAGGAATAGGGGTCCAGCACCTGGATAGTTTTTTTAAAGAAAGCCTCATTCCCCCGGTTTCTCATATAGCGGGTGTAGGCCCTGATGGTATAAATTCCTTCGGGAAGTTCCTCATCCAAGTCGAGATGACCGGAATAGACACCCACACTGTCAGGCCTGATTTTAATCCGTTGGATCAACTGGCCGAAAGGATCGGAAAGTTCAATATAGATATATCTGCTTAAGAAAACAGGCATATTGGAACTTGCCTCAACCATATGGCTTCTAAACCAGACACGTTCACCTGAGAGGTAAGTAGGTTTATCCGTCTGCACATATAGTTTTTCATGAGGGAACAGGAGCAATTGTTCGTTGAACCGATTGACTACCTCATTGAGATCTTGGGCAAAAACTGTCCCGAAAGTAATCAGCAAGAAAAAAAAAGATACCAACTTCCTCATAATAGCAACAATTTGTGGCAAATATAATCTATTTTCCCAAAAGAATAATGATTTTTTTTGTATTTTTGTCTATCACTAATTACAGATCAAATTATAGATCAAAAACCTATCAATTGTGTCAAAGAAGGTCAAACTCTCCGTATTGGGAATATCTTTCAGCCAGGTACAGGCAGGCGCTTATGCACTTATTTTTGCCGAAGAAGATGGTATCCGCCGATTGCCGATTGTAATTGGAACGCCTGAAGCACAATCCATCGCCATTGTAATGGAAGGAATTATTCCTCCAAGGCCTTTATCACATGACCTGATATGCTCTATCTGGAGTAAGATGGGAATTGAGTTGTTGGAAGTATTGATTCATAAGTTTGAAGAGGGTGCATTTTTTTCCGAATTATTACTCCTGCAGAATGGCAAAGAATACCGGATTGATTCTCGCACCTCCGACGCAGTAGCCTTAGCCATACGCACCCACTCCCCCATCTTCACCACAGAGGAGATCATGCAAACGATGGCCATTGTTTTTGATGAACAGACACCCTCAGGTTCAACCGATCCTGAGAATATTGAACCTGCTCAGGGAGATGAAGAGTTGTCCAATCTACGGTTGGATATACTTAAAGATCGCCTTGATGACGCAGTGAAAGAAGAAAACTATGAACTGGCCACCCGACTACGGGATGAAATAAACCGAAGGGAGAATAAATCCTAAAGAAAGTCATATGGCTGACACACTTTTTTTCTCTCCGGAGATTCGGCAACATTCCCTGCTTCCCGAAAAGGAATCTCAACACTGTGTAAAAGTCCTCCGTATGCGTGAAGGGGACAGATTGACCGTCACCGACGGGAAAGGGTTTTTTCATGAATGCATACTGCTTCAGGCCAATCCGAAGCAATGTCTGGTAAGCATTCAAAACAGTGTCGAACAACAAAAAGGATGGGGTTTTACTCTCCATATCGCTTTTGCTCCCACCAAGCAGATAGATCGAAACGAATGGTTTGTGGAAAAGGCCGTAGAGATAGGGATAGATATGATCACGCCTCTCCTGTGTCACTATTCCGAACGAAAAGAGATCAAAACAGAACGGTTGGAGAAAATTGCCGTTTCAGCAATGAAACAGTCACAACAGGCTTATCTCCCTATGATTGGAGAGATGACAACATTCAATGACATTCTCAACTGCCCATTCAATGGAAGAAAATTGATTGCTCATTGTTACGATCTCCCCAAAGAACCC
Source organism: Bacteroidales bacterium (assembly GCA_012728155.1). GTDB lineage: Bacteria > Bacteroidota > Bacteroidia > Bacteroidales > Dysgonomonadaceae > Proteiniphilum. Next base: position 3,876 of record JAAYFR010000269.1, read on the forward strand.
TTGGCTCAACTTTATCAAAAGGGAGAAAACGCACTCATTCTCATTGGACCCGAGGGAGATTTCAGTCAGGCAGAAGTAGAGACTGCCATTGCTGCCAATTTTCAACCTGTCACACTTGCTACATCACGGTTGCGGACCGAGACAGCCTGTCTGATTGCCACAAATACCGCACATGTAATCAATAACTTATCATAAAACCCCACAGCGATGAAAAAAATAATTATATCATTTTCGATAGGTCTGATATTGCTGGCATCAGGCTGTAAAAGCGGAACTGTTAAAAAAGAACTACCAAGAATTGCCATTGCAGGACTGGCCATCGAATCCAGTACATTTTCACCGGCATTGACGCACGAAGAGGCATTCAACGCACGTATTGAAGAGGATATTTTCTCCTACTACCCTTTTATGTCTCCCGATTCAGGAATTATCGACCGTGCCGAATGGCTACCTACCCTCCGTGGGCATGCCATGCCGGGAGGTATTGTGACGTGGGAGGCGTACGAATCGTTAGTAACAAAAACCTTAAATCTGTTGAAAGAGAAACTACCTTTGGATGCCATTTTCTTTGATATCCACGGAGCGATGAGTGTGCAGGGACTGGATGACCCCGAAGGTGATTTCCTGATGCGTATTCGGGATGTGGTGGGTAACGATGTAGTGATATCCACTTCCATGGATCCACACGGCAGTGTAACAAAACGTCTGGCACAAAACAGCGATCTGATCACCTGCTATCGTCTCTCGCCCCACGAGGATGCCATTGAAACGAAAAAGAGGGCTGTCACCAATCTGCTCAACAGATTAGAGAGTGGCAAGGGAAAACCAGCTTACAAAGCATGGATCCGAGTGCCTATCCTTCTACCGGGTGAACAGACAAGTACCCGCATCGAACCGGGTAAAACCCTTACCGGGCAAATTCCCAGTTTGTTAGATGGCGATAAGGTGATTGATGCATCGGTCTGGTTGTCTTATCCTTGGGCCGACGCACCGCGCAATAGCGGAGTTGTGATGGCTTATGGTGACGACAAGGAAGCGGTAGCCCAAGTGGCTGAAACATTGGCAAACTATTTCTGGAGCGTACGGTCAGCATTCGACTTTGTAGCTCCCACTACCTACCTGGATGACGCATTGGCACAAGCGTTGGCAAGTGATAAAAAACCATTTATCATCAGTGATATGGGAGATAATCCCACAGCCGGTGGTGCGGGAGATGTCACCTGGACACTGCATGAACTCTTCAAATGTCCTGAACTCCGTACTTCCGGAGGTAAAACGCTGATCTATGCCTCCATTCCCGGTCCGGAGCTGGTCAAACAAGCGATTGAAGTTGGCGTTGGAGGAAAAGTAGACGGCTTGGCCGGTGCAGAAATAGACTATCGTTATGCTCTGCCGATACGCTTGCAGGGAGAAGTGACCGCGATCGATGAAAACAGCACCAACTCCAAGGCAGTAGTAAAAAGCGGCAATATCTACACCATTGTAACCGAAAAGAGGACAGCCTATCACTATGAGAAAAACTTTACCGATCTGGGATTAAACCCAAGGGAGGCCGATATCTTAGTGGTGAAGATAGGCTATCTCGTCCCCGAACTATATAATATACGTGCCGACTGGGTGATGGCACTCACCCCCGGAGGTGTGGATCAGGATTTGGCAAGACTGCCCTACCAACGGATTCAGCGCCCTATCTACCCGCTCGATCCCGATATGGCGGATCCCGATTTGAGTGCGGTTTTTATTCCATCATCTGATGAAACGAACAGATCGACTACTCTCACACAAGAACATAATTAAAAGCAAGTTACCTCCTATTAATGGTTCTAAAGGAAATCGGTGTAGTGTGAAAAAGTGATATAGCAGGATAAATAAGTGAAATAATGACCAAAAAAGAACGTTACAAAAAAGTAATCGACTGGTTCTTAGAGAATGCCGAATCGGCTGAAACAGAATTGAATTATCAAAATGATTATCAACTATTAGTAGCGGTTATACTCTCTGCACAATGCACCGACAAGCGGGTAAATATGATTACACCTGCTCTATTCGAGGCATTCCCCACCCCGGAAGTAATGGCTGTTTCAACTCCAGAAGCACTCTTCGAACATATCAAATCCTGTTCCTACCCCAACAACAAGGCGAAAAATCTGATCGGGATGGCAAAAAAACTACTTTCTGATTTTGGAGGTAATGTGCCTAATAATATCGATTCGCTGCTTACCATCCCCGGTGTGGGGCGCAAAACGGCCAATGTGATGCTGGCGGTGGCATTCGATAAACCCGCCATGCCGGTAGACACCCATGTTTTCCGGGTAGCCAACCGTATCGGGTTGACAAACAACTCCAAGACTCCACTGAAAACGGAAAGAGAGTTGGTGAAATATATTCCCGCTGATTTACTTTCAAAAGCACACCATTGGCTTATCCTACATGGACGGTACATCTGTGTGGCACGAAAGCCCAAATGCGAGATATGCGGACTCGCTCCATGGTGCAATTATTACAAGAAAAATCGAGAGGTCGGAAAATAAAGTAGTAGGAGCTACTTTATTTTCCGACCTCTCACACCACCCGGCATACCGTTTGGTACCAAGGCGGTTACTGCTGTACCCCGAACTTATAGATACAACGGCTGGTATACTTCTCTCCCGGTTTCAGGTAAGGCGAAGGCCAGTCTGATTTGTTGGGTGAGTCGGGATATTTCTGTGTCTCCAGACAGATAGCGTTACGCTGAGCGTACACTGCACCGTACTTACCGGTTACCCCACCGTCGAGGAAGTTCCCTGCATAGACCTGTATACCCGGCTCAATGGTATAGACTTCTAATTGAATACCTGTAGCAGGGGAATAGACGGTAGCCGCAACCTGAGAAATATCGCCATTGGTATTCAAGACCCAATTATGATCATACCCGTTGCCATTTTTCAACTGGTCGAAATCATATTGATCGATACGTTCACCCACAGCAGTCGGTGTCCTAAAATCCATCGGCGTTCCCTCCACTTTCTCAATTTTCCCAGTTGTCATGAATGTATCATCTACCGGGGTGTACTCCTCCGCATTGATCATCAACAGATCATTGAGGATAGTATTGTTGGCATCGCCCGACAGGTTGAAATAGGAGTGATTGGTCAAGTTGACAACCGTTTCTCTATCCGTTTCGGCCTCATATTGCAGATCAATGGCATTCTCATCCGTCAAGGTCATCGTCACCTTCACATTGAGGTTACCGGGAAATCCGGCTTCTCCATCAACAGATAGATAGGTGAATACCACCGACTGCTCATTTGGTTGTTGGGCATCGAAAACTTTGGTATCGAATCCTTCTGGTCCACCATGCAGGCAATGGCCGAAATTATTTTGAGGCAACTGGTATTCCACTCCTTCTACCGTGATCTTTCCTTGTGCGATTCGATTACCGTAGCGGCCTATTGTGGCACCGAAATTATTATCAACATTGACATAATCATCAATATTATCGAATCCCAACACCACATCCTGCAGCTTACCCTCCCTGTCGGGGACCATCACCGAGACAATTCGTCCACCGTAGTTAGTTACGGCAACTTCCACACCATTCACATTCTTCAGCAGATAAAGATCAACGGGCTTACCATTGAGTTCCGTCTGAAAATCACTTTTTTTCAATCCCGAGAGTGTTGTTTCCTCCACGGGAGCATTTTTTTGTTTGTTGGTACATCCCGCTACGGCAATAATAGCCAGCAGTAGAATCAATCGATTGATTTTTCTCATTTCCCCTCTATATTTAATAAATTCTGCTACAAATTTAGACGATTCTATTGATGTGTCATGATTTACTTCAATAAAAAATCTCACCCCTACTCGGCGACAACAACTCCCACATGTAATACCAGGAAGAAGATTAATCTGACAGGATATTGCAGATTTCCTGATTCACTTTTCTTACCCTCTCCAGTTCCACTTTCACCAGTTTCCTGTCGTAAGTCAACAATCCGTTTACTTCAACTTCCACATCGGTAGTCTGCGTATAGACAGCCGCGGAAAAACCTTGGCGAATCAAATGTTTCAGCTGTTCAGCATATTTGACATATTCATCGGTCACCTCTTTGGCACTGTTGAATTGTACATAACCCCAGTTACGATCGGGTTCCCAAAGGTGTTCCTTATTGGCCCATCCGATTCCTCCATATTCACCAAGCACTGTAGCCCGCTGCGCGTCGTACAGATAGAGTTGAGGTGCAGGATACTGATGCAAATCCAATATATCTCCCACTGCATAATGGTTACCTCCGCTGGCAGGATTCACCAGACGGGACGGATCGTATTGTTTTGTCCATTCGGCAATCTCACCGGTTTTAAATTGTCCCCACGCCTCATTGAAGGGTACCCACACCCCTATCGACGGATAAGAATAGAGATAATCAATAATCTCTTTCCACTCTTTACGGAAATTGGCTTCCGACTCGGCAGAACGTACTCTTTCCGCACCATCGAAATATTTACGCATCTGCCATTCAGGACTCTTGTCTCCACTAGGCATATCCTGCCATACTATGATTCCATGACGGTCGCAATGGGTATACCAACGAGCCGGTTCCACTTTCACATGCTTACGGATCATATTGAATCCAAGCTCCTTGGTCTTCACCACATCATATTCCAAGGCTTCGTCTGTGGGGGCAGTATAAAGTCCGTCGGGCCACCATCCCTGATCAAGGGGACCAAACTGGAAGAGATCACTGTTATTCAACTGCATCCGTACAATTCCTTTATCATCCCGCTTCATGGAATATTTACGCATAGCCGCATAGCTCTCTACCTTATCCAGTTGTTTATTACCATCCCAGAGGATAATTTCCAAATCATAGAGATGCGGGCTGTTGGGCGACCAAAGCTTCACATCTTCAGGCATCGAAATCTCCACGGGGAGATTGTTTATAGCCAATCCGGTTGCCACCACACGTGAACCTTCTTTTACTTTCACTTCCACTTTCGTAGCTGAAGAACAGATATTGGCAATAGCCTGCACAGACAATATATTCTTATCCACATCAGGAGTGATTTTGATATTGTCGATATATTTTTCGGGTACCGGTTCCAACCATACAGTCTGCCAGATTCCGGTTACCGGAGTGTACCAGATACCATGCGGATTATTCACCTGTTTTCCGCGTGGTTGAAAACCCTCGTCAGTGGAATCCCACACCTTTACAACAAGCGTATTACTACCGTTTACAAGTGCCGGAGTAATATCGAAAGAGAAAGGGGTATACCCACCGGTATGTTGTCCTACCTTCACACCGTTCACCCACACATCCGCTCTCCAGTCCACAGCACCAAAATGAAGGAGTATCTTATTGTTTTTCCATTTGGAAGGGAGGGTAAACTCGCGTTGATACCACAATTCATTATCCTTGCCAACCCTTTTTTGTACTCCCGAAAGGCTTGACTCTATGGCAAACGGCACCAGGATCTCTCCATTAAATTGGGTCGGTTTTTGTTTCCCAACCGGGAGAATGGCATAATTCCACAATCCGTTCAAATTCAGCCACTCGCTTCGCACCATAATCGGTCTTGGATATTCGGCCAACACATTATTCACATCTATCTGCGATGCCCATTGGGTTTTAATCTTATCCCCTGCCGGTTGCCACTGAGCAAAAACCGAGAAAGATGCCACGAGTAAAAAAAGTAAAACTAGTTTAGATTTCATATTGATATTGTTTTAAATAAATTACATTTTTAGATGTACGAAAATAGATATTTATAAACAAATAAAAAAATAGAATCTGGATAAATAGAGAAAAAAATCTCATTTCGACTTCTATTATCCAAAATCCTTAGATAAAGCTTCGAATTATTACTGAATTTAATACATTATCACCATCTTATGACTTCTCGAAAAAATTGAGAAAAGATCAATTTAATTTGAATAATGGAATCATATAATCAGGATCGATATAGAGTTCATCTACACCGTTTACATTTCTGAATCCCACTGAAGTGATATAGATATTCCGAGGATGGATGGCCGATTCACTTTGGTGGGCATGGAATACAATCTTCCAGTCCCCCTTCTTATCTTTAAACATTGCGCTATGCCCTACTCCAACCAGATTACCCGGTTTTTGTAACAAAGGATTATGGGGATACTTTCTCCATTCTCCCATTATGTCGGTAGCAGTGGCGCACCCAATAGCATAGAATTGGCTTTCATAGCTATTTGCCGAGTAGGTTAGAAAATATGTTCCATTATGTTTTATGACAAAAGCCCCCTCATTGACTCTGGGCCAAACCTGTTCCCATTCTTGAGAAACATGAATACAAGGATGCAGGGTTTCTGCCTTGATAGTGATTAAATCTTTCTCCAGTTCAGCAACCCATATATTCAACCCATCATTAAACCGTGAAAAGAAGAGATAAGGAACTCCATCATCGTCAATAAAGAGAGAGTTATCGATGGCTTTTTCACCCTCTAACATCGGTTTTTTCTCTTCCTGTATAAATGGTCCTAAAGGTGAATCGGATATAGCCACGCAAATATGTTCTTCAGCAGAATAATAGATGTAAAACTTCTCCTTCTCTTCGATATAATAGACCTCGGGTGCCCAAAACCATCTGTCGCCGTATGAATCATCTTTATGCAACGCTAACCTCTCTTCGGGATTTGAAGCTCTCTTCCAGATTTTCAGATCATCGGAGGTCATCACCTCTATTCCGTTTCCGGCACCAGTACCATACAGATAGTAGGTATCGTTGTACAACAAAATAAATGGATCGGCCAAAGGGATTAGCTCCCCAAAAATATTTTCGTGGTTATTTACTTTTTCACCCGGATAATTTCTGCTAAAAAGCAGAACGATCAGGCACACTATTAAAATAATCAACAGATTTAATTTCCTCTTCATTTGATAAAATAATTGATTTTCACATGTAAGATAATCGTATCAATAAATAGTACAAACGGTCTATTAACAACTCTATTCCAAAAACATACAATGACACTAAAAACGACCAGAAATTTCCAGTCGTTTTTTTATTACTATTCAGCTCAATATATCATTATAACTCATCTTCGATCGCCCTGATCTTTTTCTCCAGCAAGAGCAATTCTCCTTTAATCTTCTCCACCTTCTGATTCATATCGTTGAGCAGATGATTTCCTTTTTTAGAAGATATAGAGAGGAATCCTATATTGTTTTCGTATGTCTGTAATTCATTTTTAATGCGCTCATACTGCCGCACCAGCTTCTCACGTTCCCTTAGAAGTTGTCCTTGTGAATTATCCAATCTTGCCATATCGGAAATTGTACTTTTATAAGCCTCTAATTTCCGTTCTTCCTTACCTACGTTCAACCTATCAAACTGGGCTTCCGTTGCATCATAAAACTCTTTATAAATACGGTCTTTCATTTTAAAAGGAACATAGCCAACCTCATACCACTGATCCATCAACTCGTGTAACTGGGGCAACGCCTCATCCGCTTCCAGCGTTATGTCGAATTGATTAATTTTCTGAATGATCGCTTTTTTCTCATCCAGATTTTTTTGTTCCTGTTCATATTGTGATGAAGTATGCAGTTTTTTCTGTTCAAAAAAATAATCACAAGCTGAGATAAACCGTTTCCAGATACTGTCGACATACTTATGGGGAACAATTCCAATCGTTTTCCACTCTTTCTGTACCTCGATCATTTCCCGTGTTGTATTTTTCCAATCTATACTATCTTTAAGATTTTCAGCACGCTCACATAGAGCTATTTTTTTCTTAAGGTTCTCCTCCATCTCTCCACGAAGGGATTTGTAAAACTCATTTTTACTTCTGAAAAAGAAGTCACAAGCAGCTCGATAACGTTTATAGATTTTTGTATTCCATTTTCTTGGCACAAATCCTATCTGACGCCATTGGGACTGGATATCAAGCACTTCCTTCACTTTACTATTCCACCCTTTGACCGTCTTAAGCTGACTGTAATCAATTGATTCGAGTTTCTCACAAAGTGCAGTTTTCAATTCCAAGTTGTCATTTTCTTTTTCTCTCAACTGCTCAAAATGGGTCTGATATTTTTTATTAATCAGGGTTGATGCCTCTTTGAAGCGATTCCATATCTCTTCCCTATCTTTTCTGGAAACAGGGCCAACCTCTCTCCACTCTTGGTGAAGATTTTGTAACTGATGAAAAGCTGAAACGATATCCGACTCATCATTGAGTCTTTCTGCTGCTTCACATAATTCAGTCTTTATCTCGAGATTTTTCTTGAAGTCGTATTCCCTAAACTCGTTATTGATACGTACCAGATCATAAAACTTCTCTACATACCGCTGATATGATTTCCACAACTCGTTTACCTTTTCCTGAGGTACCAGTTTAATTTCATTCCACTCTTGTTGAAGCGATTTGAACTCTTGATAAACCTTATTGAAATCCTCTTGTCCCTGAGTTTCAGATAATACCTTGACCTGTTCAATGATGGTCAATTTACGAGCTATGTTTTTCTCTTTTTCGGCATCTTCTTTTGCAAGGATATCCGCTCGTTTTTCTTTTATTTTTTGAATGAGTTCCTTCCCTTCAGCATAAATTTCTGATTCAGTTCCTACAAAATCAATCTCTTCTCCCCCTTTTGAAAGGAACTCCTGTTTTTGTGATTCTATCTCATTTCGCAAAGAACGATAAAATTGATTTTTATATTCATCCACATCTTTGCGTTTGGGATTTTCTTCACCCAACAAATCACGCAGGTTGCGTACAATCTCTTCAATAGGAAGCAAAGTATTGGGAGCATCATCTGTTTGAGCATCATCTTCTACGCTATCTTCCTCATCCTCTGCACCATCTTCCTCATCCTCCGAGTCTGCAATACCGTTCCCATCATCCAAATCATAATCAATAGCAGGGTGTTCTTCTTCAGCAACCTCTTCCGACTCCGACTCTTTTAGAGGTTCCTCTTCAGCAACCTCTTCCGGCTCCGACTCTTTTAGAGGTTCCTCTTCAGCAACCTCTTCCGGCTCCGGCTCTTTTAGAGGTTCCTCCTCAGCAACCTCTTGCCTGTTTTTCTCGTCCTCAACAATTTCTTCCGTTACCGATAATTCGTTTTTTTCAGTTTCCTCTACAGCAGGAATCTCATTTTGGGGGATCTCTACCGCTGAATCCGTTTTCGTGAATTCAGGCTGCAGGTCTTTATTATTTTGTTCTTCGTTAACAGATAACTTCTCGCCATCAAAATTGTTTTTCGTATCCATCAGTAGTCCCTTAGTTTATTCAGGTTTTTTCACCCTTATGTGTTGCATTTCAATTTTATTCTTTTTAAAAGAAGATAGCAGTTTTTATCATTCATCTATCTTTACAAAAGAGATACAAATTAACGCATTTTTTTTGTCATTTCATACGATTAGTTCATTTTTTTTCTTTATAGCAAAGATTTAAGAGTAAAGAACAAGAGATAAAGAGTTTCAAAACAAAAAAAAGTGAAATATCCTTTTTCTGAAATCGGCGATTCATCCTATTATCCACACAACCACTACCTATCCCGTTTCATCAGGATTTGTCCGGTAGCCTATTAGTTGCATTAAAAATCTACTTCTCTCGAAAAAAAATGTTAATTGGAGTTCCCGAAAAATCCCAATTTTCTCTCATCCTATTCTCCACAAATCGTTTATACGGCTCTTTAACCCATTGCGGCAAATTGCAAAAGAAAACAAAGGAAGGCACTTGGGTAGTGGTCAGTTGGGTGATATACTTGATCTTTACAAACTTTCCCTTGTTAGATGGGGGTGGCGTTCTCTCAATAATCGGCAGCATTATCTCATTCAGTTTGCTGGTGGGTATTTTACGTTTTTTATTCTGATAAACTTCTTTCGCCCTATCCATCACTTTAAGAATTCGTTGTTTAGTGAGTGCAGATCCAAAAATTATTGGAAAATCAGTAAAGGGTGCCAAACGCTCACGAATGGTATTTTCAAAAGTCTTTATCACGATATTGTCTTTCTCTTCCACCGTATCCCATTTATTGACAAAGACAACCAATCCTTTCCGGTTCTTCTGAATAAGTGAAAAAATATTCAGATCCTGGCTTTCAATGCCGCGGGTCGCATCAAGCATCAGGATACATACATCTGCACTTTCAATGACACGGATAGAGCGGATAACAGAGAAATATTCCAGATCCTCCGTCACTTTTCCTTTTTTGCGAATACCGGCCGTATCGATCAGATAAAAATCCATGCCAAATTTATTGTAGCGCATATGGATCGAATCACGCGTTGTACCGGCTATATCGGTTACAATACTTCTATTTTCTCCAATCAACGCATTAATCATAGAAGATTTTCCAGCATTGGGACGACCTACCACAGCAAATTTGGGGATATCTTCCAACTCCTCCTCTATATTATCTTTGGTGAAAAGTGTGAGGATATGATCCAGCAGGTCGCCGGTTCCCAAACCATTAATAGCTGATACAGTAAACGGATCACCCAAGCCCAAAGCATAAAATTCTGCCGATTGGTGTCCCAAATCGAAATTATCCGACTTATTAGATACGATCACCACACGCTTGCCCGATCTACGCAATATCTGTGCTACCCCCTCATCAAGATCGGTCAAACCATGCATTACATCCACTACAAAAAGGATCACATCAGCCTCTTCTATGGCTATTTGCACCTGTTTGTTGATCTCATCTTCCATGACATCATCGGAGTTCACTACCCAACCACCAGTATCAACCAGCGAAAACTCCTGCCCGTTCCAGAGCACTTTACCATACTGACGATCACGTGTGGTTCCTGCGGTTTCTGTCACAATAGCCTGGCGGCTTTGCGTCAACCGATTAAAGAGGGTAGATTTCCCAACATTGGGTCGTCCTACTATCGCTACTAAATTTTGCATGTCTATATTTAGAGTAAAAAGTGAAGAATAAAGAGAAAACAAATGAGCTAATTTATCGCTGTGCCAGCCAATGTACCCATTAAATTACGAACCACTACACCATTAAATGATGAGTCTCATTGGAAGATTACTCCAGCCGATATCCAAAAGATTTCAACATATTATCGCGGCTTCGCCAATCTTTCTCCACCTTCACATAAAGCTGTAAAAAAATCTTTTTCTCAAAGAAGCGGGCGATATCTTTACGCGCCATTGTACCTAATCGTTTCAATGACTCACCTTTATGCCCAATCACAATTCCTTTTTGAGAATCACGCTCTACCATGATAACCGCTCTGATCCGAATCAAGTCACTCTCTTCCTTAAACTCCTCCACTACTACTTCGATTGAATAAGGAACCTCTTTCTGATAAATGAGCAGTGCCTTCTCTCTGATAATTTCTGAAACAAAGAAACGGGCAGGCTTATCGGTCAACGCATCCTTTTCGAAATAAGGAGGAGATTCCGGTAAGAGTTCGAGGATACGCTTCTGCACCCTATCGATATTGAAATTATTCAATGCCGAAATAGGATATATCTCTGCTTGTGGCAACAATTCCTCCCATTGTATTACCATTTTTTCCAATTTATCCTGATCAGTTTGGTCTATCTTATTGATCAGAAGCAGAATTGGGAGGTTGAAGCGTTGTACCTTGCCCAGGAATTCATCATTTTTATCGATTTTCTCCACCACATCAGTCACATAAAGTAACAGATCGGCATCATCTAATGCAGACAAGGAGAAATTTAACATCGACTCCTGCAACTTATAATTAGGACGTAACACCCCCGGTGTGTCGGAGTAGACCACCTGGTACTCAGGTTGGTTCACTATACCAATGATACGGTGCCTCGTGGTTTGAGATTTCGCCGTGATAATTGAAATCTTTTCACCTACCAATCGGTTCATCAATGTGGATTTCCCCACATTAGGATTCCCAACGATATTGACAAAACCGGAACGATGTTTATCCTGCGACATAATTACAATTCGTTAAAACGTACCATTCCCTATGCGTTATATATTTGATAATTTCAGTTGTCAATTGTTCCGTCGTATCCCCACTTCAGATATATGCTACCCCAAGAAAAACCGGCACCGAAAGCAACCAGAATAATATTATCTCCTTTTTTCAACTTAGGTTCCCACTCCCACAAGCAGAGTGGAATGGTACCAGCACTGGTATTTCCGTAACGTTGAATATTAATCATCACCTTTTCACGAGGCAATCCGGTACGTTCAATTGTAGCATCAATAATACGCATATTCGCTTGATGAGGAACCAACCAATCCACCTCTGCAACGGAGAGATTATTCCGTTCCATAATACTCAAC
>JAAYFR010000270.1 GCA_012728155.1 Bacteroidales bacterium
CTTCAATACCGATCACCGATCCGCTCGGGAGAAGTCCGAAAAGTGAAGATTCTTTGGCGTTGTTGCGTCCAAATTCGGGTACGATCCGTATCTCGTTAAACCTCTCCTGAGACAATTGTGTCTCCAGGTCGAAATTGCGTATCGATTCCACTTCATCTCCAAAGAAGTCGATACGATAAGGATATTCACTCGAAAAAGAGAATAGATCGAGAATACTCCCCCTTACAGCATACTGCCCCGGCTCATACACATAATCAGTTACTATGAATCCCAGACTTTCTAACACTTCATTCACGAAATCACTATCGAGCCGATCTCCCACCGACACTTTCAGCGTATTTTTTACCAGTTGTTCATGCGAGACCGTTTTCTCGGCCAGCGCATCGGGAAAAGAGACAATGATAAGCGGTCCGGCAGCATCTTGCAAGCGGCTTAAGACAGCTGCCCGAAGTACTTCGTTAGCCCGGTCTATCTGTCCATATTTGGCTGCTCGTTTATAAGCCGAGGGGAAAAAGAGTACATCTACCGATCCCATCATCTGGGTCAGGTCGTGGTAGAAGTAGCCCGCACTCTCCGCATCATTTAAAACATAAAGATAAGTCTGTGGCTGTCGGGCGAATAATTCCCCGACAAACAAGGCACGTGAAGAACCGTACAAACCCTTTACCGATATAATTTGCGTCTCATTCAGTAGTGAGCTTGCCGCCGCCAAGTTGGGATGTTTTCCAATCAGCTGTTGTAATTGGCGAATGTCAATTGTTTCAACCATTCAAAAGAAAGTTACAAAGATAAGCCATTTTTTTTGTATCTTTGCACCCCTAAGATAAGAAAACGATCATATATGGAGATAGATGTCAGGCACCTGCCCGACTACCTCTTTGAGGCCAGTTGGGAAGTGTGTAACAAAGTAGGCGGTATTTATACCGTCCTATCCACACGAGCCAATATTCTACAAAAAAAATATACCGACAGGATTTTTTTCATTGGTCCCGATCTATGGGGAGAGCAAGAGAGTCCATGGTTTGAGGAGGATGAAAGCCTTTTTGCACCGTGGTGTGACTGGGCATTTCTCAACCAGCATCTCTCTGTACGTATTGGACGTTGGAAGATACCCGGGAAACCTATTGTCTTTCTGATAAAGTTCGATACCTTCTTTCAGAAGCAGAACGATATCTATGCTGAAATGTGGATGGATTGGGGTGTGGATTCTATATCGGCTTATGGCGACTATCATGAAGCGACCATGTTTGCCTATGCGACAGGAATGGTTATAGAGAGTTTTTACCGCTTTCATCACCTTGAAGCGAAGAATGTAACTGCCCATTTCAATGAGTGGATGACAGGGGCGGCCGCTCTTTATATCAGGAAGCATGTTCCCAAGATTGCCACTCTTTTCACCACCCATGCCACCTCCATCGGGCGGTCGATTGCCGGCAACAATCTCCCGTTATACGATCAGTTGGAGAAATATAATGGCGACCAGATGGCTCGCCAATTGAATATGACGGCCAAGCACTCCATCGAGAAGAAAGCGGCACACCATGTCGATTGTTTCACTACCGTAAGCGATATCACCGCGGCAGAATGCACACAGCTCCTGCAGCGACAACCCGACATAGTTACCCCTAACGGATTCGATAAAGATTTCATCCCTCAAGGGAGCGACCACGACCGGACAGGTAAGAAAGCCCGGGAAATATTGCTTGACGTTGCCGAAAAAATGGTGGGACACACTATTCAACCCGATGCATTATTGATTGCTACCAGTGGCAGGTATGAATATAAGAACAAAGGTATCGATCTATTTATCGACGCGATGAACCTACTGCGGAAAATGCCACAGCTGTCAAAAGATGTGATCGCCTTTATTATGGTACCCGGATGGGTGAAAGGTCCCCGAAAAGAGCTGCAGGAAATTCTCCAAGGGAAGGAGTCGGCCTCTGCCGGATCTCCTTTTCTCACGCATGAGCTGGTAGATCCGCAACACGACATGGTGATCAATCAAATCCGGCATTTAGGGTTTTCTAATAGTGAAAGGGAGAGGGTGAAAATTATCTTCGTCCCTTCTTATCTCAATGGTGACGACGGCATTTTCAATATGCCCTATTACGACCTATTGATCGGTCTTGATATGACCATTTTCCCTTCCTATTATGAACCGTGGGGTTACACACCACATGAAAGTGTAGCCTTTTCCGTTCCCACCATCACCACCACATTAGCGGGATTCGGTGTCTGGGCTAAAAAAGAGGGCGACAAAAAAGAGGGGATAAGCGATGGTATTGAAGTAATCCGTCGTAACGACAGCAATTACATGGAAGCAGCAGAGGAGATTGCCGCACTTGTACACGAACTGTCACTCAAGAGCAACAATCAAGTGAAAATGTTAAAGCAGAGTGCGGTTGCATTGTCAGATAGGGCCGACTGGGCACATTTCATCCACTATTATCAGGAAGCCTACAGCAAAGCATTGTATAACTCATTTATCAGGTTATCGTATCCCTATAAACTTAAAGAATAATAAGAGTGTGCCACTTGCGTGTACCCACTATTTATTAGTCAGAACAATAGATATTCATTTATAGTAACATAAAAATAACAGCAATGATTATTCAATCAAGTCATTCAAACACACCTATTTGGAAGGACATCCACGTACATGCGGAATTACCCGAAGAGTTACGTCCGCTGGAAGAGATCGCCCACAACTTGTGGTGGGTATGGAATGAAGAGGCGAAAGCCATCTTCGAAATTTTAGATCCGCAGGAGTGGGAAGAGAGCGGAAAAAATCCGGTCTTGTTGTTGCAAAATCTACACTCCGAAGCCATTGAACAGATATTGAACAACAATGAGCTTCTGGAACGCATTCAGCGTCTTTATGGACAATTCAAAGATTATATGAGTATTTCCCCGAATAGTGAGCGTCCGAGTGTCGCCTACTTCAGTATGGAATATGGTCTTTCACATGTATTAAAAATTTATTCCGGCGGGTTGGGCATCTTGGCAGGTGATTACCTGAAAGAAGCAAGTGACAGCAATGTAGAGATGACTGCTGTAGGCTTCCTCTACCGTTACGGCTACTTCACTCAGACCTTGTCGATAGATGGTCAGCAGATTGCCAACTACGAAGCCCAGAATTTCGGCAATCTCCCCATCACGCAGGTGATGAATGAAGATGGGTCGCCCATGATCCTTGAGGTTCCTTTTCATGACCGTCCTATCTATTCACATGTTTGGAAAGTTGCGATAGGCCGCATCAACCTCTACCTGATGGACACCGATTTGGAGTATAACAGTGAATACGATCGTTCTATTACCCATCAATTATATGGTGGTGATTGGGAGAACCGCATGAAACAGGAGTACTTGCTGGGTATCGGAGGTATGTTGTTATTGAAGAGATTGGGTATCCACAAAGATGTGTACCACATGAATGAAGGGCATGCCGCTTTCATCAATGTCCAACGTCTGCATGATTATGTGCTTGAAGAGGGCCTTTCCTTCCAGGAAGCATTGGAGGTGGTGCGTGCATCTTCACTGTATAC
>JAAYFR010000271.1 GCA_012728155.1 Bacteroidales bacterium
GCTTGAAAAGGCGATAAGCAAAGGCTACGAAATCATTATGTGTCCGCGGTTGCCACTTTATCTGGATTTCGTCCAGCATCCGTCACATCAATATGGACGGAAATGGTCGAAAGGCGAGTACGCACCCATTGAAAAGGTGTATCATTTTCCCGGCACGGATTATACCTCGGGCATACCTGTGGCCACACCGTTGGTCAAAGGCATACAGGGGAACGTATGGACGGAAAGAATCCATACGCCCGAGAGGTTGCAGTTTATGCTGTACCCCCGACTGTCGGCGTTGGCGGAAGCTGCATGGCCACAAGACCGGTCAAAAAATTACGAGAACTTCAATATGCGGATGGACAAGATGATGGAAATTTTCAAAAAATACGGCATCGTTTTCTTCGATTATAAAAATCCCGATTCAACTCCGGAAGTTGCAGGGCCGGAGAGGAGATAAAAAAATTGGAGAGATGAAGTCTGATCAAACAAGCGATGCAACTGCCGGCCTGAGCAAGGAACAGGGAAGGATCCTTTCAGTCGACTTTTTCAGAGGACTGGTAATGTTTATCCTGGTATCGGGGATAGCAACCCTGTTTCACCAAATGACGGAACAGGGGCAGGGAGGCGCGTTTATTGCCTGGCTCGACAAGCACTCCAATCACGGCACCTGGCTCGAGATCTATTTCTGGGACCTGATACAACCTTTCTTTATGTTTATCGTGGGTGTCGCCATGCCTTTCTCACTTTCCAAAAGGTTTGCCCGGGGCGATAGCTGGAAGCAATCGTTTATCCATGCCCTGAAACGTTCCTTCTGGTTGCTGTTGCTCGGTTTTATGTTGGGAGCCAAAGATGATGCCTATTACCTGACCAATATCCTACCCCAACTGGGGTTGGTGTATCTGTTTGCCTTTCTGCTGTTGCAAAAGGATGTGAAATGGCAACTGGCCGTTTCCTTTGCGCTGATACTGGTCTCCGACCTGCTTTACCAGCTTTGGCCGGTAGAAGGATACAATATGCCCTACACGCCCGACCGCAATTTCGGCGCATGGTTCGATTCGGTCACGGTGGGTCACCTGCATCCCGACCATTGGGTCACGTTCAATGCGGTGCCCACCTGCGCCCACATCCTTTGGGGTGTCTGTACCGGCAAATTATTGATGACGGATGGATCCCGAAAGAAAAAACTATGGATCATGCTTTTAACCGGGGTCGCCGGAATCATGGGCGGGTATCTGCTGGGATTATATATTCCCATGATAGAGCGTATCGGCACCGGCTCCTTTGTCGTTTTCAGCGGCGGTTGGTGTTTGCTGGCGATGGGATTGTCCTATCTCTTTGTGGATATACTCCGCTTCAGGAAGATTGCCACGTTCTTTGCCATCGTGGGTATGAACCCTATTTTTATTTACCTTTTCAGCATGCTCGGCGGAAAGACTCTGCTTACCCGGATGGCCCGTCCGTTCACGTACCGTCTTTTTGGCTGGGGAGGCGATATGGTGATCAACATGGTGACGATTGCGGTGGTGGCGTTTATGGTCTGGGGCATCTGCTATTATCTGTATAAACGGAATATTTTCATTAAATTGTAAAATTAATAATGATATGAAAAGAATACATGCAGGCTTGGTATTATTTCTGTTGTATATCTTGTCGGTGAATATATCGACTTTACCGGCGAAGGAACCCGAAAGGGTGATCCTGTTCATGATTGACGGAATGCACTGGCAGGCGCCGGAAAAGTTGAACATGCCGGTACTTAATTCCCTGATAAAGGAAGGGACGTACGTGCGGAAATCGTACATGATCATTCCCCATCACCCCACGGTGGGGGATTACAGCCTGTCGAACAGTTGCTCCTTCCCCAATCCGATGCTCCACGAAGGAACCATCTTCCTGAGCCCGGAAAATAAAATGATCCAGGAGATGATCTCCCCGAAACATCAAACGGCATTCGTGGTGAACACGACGGCGTATCGTTCCGTGGGAAGGGGGTTCTCCACCTGTATCATGGATAACTCGCTGACCGACGATCAGACGGTGAAGCAGGCCATCCATTTGTTGGAAAGCCAGGAGATCCGCTTTATGCGCGTTCACCTGCAAAGCCCGGGATCCATCGGTACGTCCATAGCCATGTTCAGTGAAGGGAAGCCGTATGCGGGAGATATTTTCGGTGAAGGCTCTCCCTATGTCGAAGCCATTGAGAGTGCCGACAGGCTGCTGGGAGAGTTGATCGATTACCTGAAAACGGCAGGAAAATGGGAGAGTACCGTTTTGATCGTGACTTCCGACCACGGACAGAGCAAGGCGGGCTGGCATCCCATGCTCGACGAAGACAGCTGGGTGACGCCGCTGGTCTTTGCCGGAACCGGCATCGCCCGGGGACGCGAACTCCCTTACTTTGAGCATACCGACCTGGCGCCGACAATCGCCCGGCTGTTGGGCGTGGAAGCCCCGAATACCGGCGGAGGGGCGGGAAAAGCCGTGGAAGAAATCCTGGAAGAAACGGACACGGCATCCTATAACCCCGCCCGATATGTCAAAACCATCAACCAACAGATACGGCAATACAATATCCTGTATGCAAAAATGGTTCTGGTTGCCGAAAAGAACAACTACGTGGCCAACATCATCTCCTCGCTTTCCAATGAGAACCTCACCCCCGAGCCGTTTTTCCACCAGGACAGGATAACGGAGTGGCACAAAGCGGGCTCGACGGAACACCTGATCGAGGCCAACGAGGCCGTTCTGCATAAAATGAAGGAAACATTGCTTATCAAATAAAGAATTATGACACGGAAATCATTGAACAAGCGCCATCTGCACCCTGGCTTTGCCTTTTACCTGGCAATCTTAACCCTATGCGTTCACGCAACAAATGTACAGGCACAAGATACGGATAAAGTGGCAAAACAAATTGCTTTTGAGCAGGTTTTCGGCGATGCCGTCAGATTGGATCCTGCCATGGTGGCAAAAGTGAAGAACGACACGCCGGGAAAGCGCCACTACGTGGACAGGGACGGGGACGGGAAGCCGGAGGAGGTGTGGTTTATCGATATCGAACCGCGCCATACGGAAGCAAAAAAACCGATATTGGTCAAAGTGATCGATGAAAACGGCAATCTGGAAATGGGCAAGGAGCCCGAAAAGGATGGAGACCTCTGGATCGCCGACTGGCATGCCGACGGATGGGTCGATGCCGTGATCGGTTATCGTGACCTGGATGGAGACGGGGATCTCGACGTGATGGAATGGTTCACTTACGGCAAGAAAAACTGGCGTGTTCCTTTCGACGGATTGCGGGCACTTGCCTCCACCGACGATGGAGACGACAACCTGCTGGATTACGATATGGATTACGTCTATTATCAGATCCCTTGCCAGAACCACTCGCATTTTGGGGGAAACGAAAGTTTTGTCGTTTATTACCTGAATCCCGAACAAGACAAATGGATCCCTCATTTTGAGAATCCGTTCCTTTTTTACGATTTCGATAACGACGGCATCAGTGAAGAGGTAATTCGAGTAGAAGGAGAAGAAGAGTTGGTGAAGTCGCTCCGGTGGAGCTTTAATGTGAACCCGATAACGGGAAAACAGCGTGATTTCGATGTGTCCGTTTCGGCATGTGCAAAAGGATGGACACAAGAGAAAGATCGGGAAAGCGATTTCACCATGTATTTACCGGAAGAGCAAACGGAACATTTTATGATCCGGGGCATTCCTGCCGGTCCGGTGTTGAAACGCTCTACTGCACGCAATTACCTGCAAACCGTCACCTGGGAACGTGTGTTGATGACCTGGAACGAGAATAACCTGAATATCGCATTTAATGATCCGAAAGATACCATTGAACGCTGGGAAGGAGTGATCAATGCCGCATCCACCGATTCGGGATACGTGATGCCGCGAATCGGAGCTCCGGATTGCGGACCTTATAACAAACGCTATGAACTGGTGCTCGAGCCCGCCGGACCCAACGAGTTTTATTTCAACCCCGCCGACCACCGCGTCCACATCAAGAACAGCGACAGGACCTGGATCAAGGTGGATTACGACTACGACACACAAATGGACATGGGTTACCTCTGGGTGGATACCGACAAGGACGGCATCGTGGACAGGGTGGATATCGACACGGACGGCGACGGCATAACGGATGACTCCTACCCCATCGATGTATCTGACGTAAAACCGGTAAGTTGGACATTCAAGGAGTTAAACGGAACGTTGGCGCCCATTTTTAAAACCGAACCGGAACATGCATACAATCTGGTAATGGCTCTTACGACAGCACTCCGATCCACGAAGGAGGGAATGGAAGAAGACGCGGTGTGGAATTTGCTTGCAAATCGCATGCAGGCTAAAAATATTCCGGACGATATTGCAC
>JAAYFR010000272.1 GCA_012728155.1 Bacteroidales bacterium
TTAAATTGTTGATTCAACACCTCCTGTTCCAACTTGTAGGGATCATCTAATCGTCACTGTTCTCCGATAAATCGGAACAAGTTCAATCACATATCCAAATAAAAGAGCAACTCATCCAACCGCTCCTTTTGCTTGTCAGTTACCTCACCCTCTTTCATAAAATAGTAAACCACATTGTAGTTAAATCGCTCAAAACTTCTTAAAAGAACGGTCACATCATCAATATCTAATTTTAAAGAGAGCAATAGAAATTCTCCTCCGGAGATCGGCATCACGTTGAGCGCCATTATATGTACATTATTGCTTTCTACAATCCGAGCAATCTCCGTAAGGGTATAATCTTTCGAGGGAACTTCCAGAATAATAAGAGAGTTTTCTCTCTTGGAAAGTTCTGTAAATTGCCCTGGAGTAAACGATGAACTGAAGTTTTCCACCTGTTCTTTGATAAATTCTTTGGTTGACATTGTGCAAAACAGTTATTTCGTATTACTTTTGTATCTGATTTACAAAGATGGCAAAAATTTGCCTATTTGAAAGTGCTCACGGGTTTTTTATTTTTTTCTTTTTATGACCAAGCTCAGTGTAAATGTAAATAAAATAGCTACTCTTAGAAATGCACGTGGTGGAAATATACCCGATCTGGTGCAGGTAGCTACCGATTGTCAGCTTTTCGGGGCGGAAGGTATTACGGTACATCCTCGTCCTGACCAGCGTCATATCCGCTATTCCGATCTCTTTGATTTGCAGTCGAAAGTCTATACAGAATTCAATATAGAGGGAAATCCTACTCCTGAATTTATCTCTCTGATCAAAAAGATCAAGCCTACCCAGGTAACGCTTGTACCCGATGCTCGTGATGTTCTCACCTCAGATTCCGGATGGGATACGCTTACTTATAAGGATTTTCTGACCGATGTAGTCAATGAGTTCCAAGCGATGGGTGTACGCACCTCTATTTTCGTCAATGCCGATCAGGAAATGATCCGTATGGCATCACAAATTGGTACGGACAGGGTTGAACTCTATACAGGTCCGTATGCCGAATCATACCGTGCAGAGAGAGAAAAGGCGATAGTTCCTTTTATCGAAGCAGCCATCTTGGCTAAAAACCTTGGATTGGGTGTAAATGCAGGGCATGACCTGAATCTGGAGAATCTCGCTTATCTTTACCAAAACATTCCTTGGTTGAAAGAGGTATCAATCGGCCATTCACTTATTAGTGACGCACTTTACATGGGATTAAAAGAAACAATAAAAGCCTATAAAAATTGTTTAAAAGGTTCCCAGGGTGAGGTTTGACAATCCAAATAGGCTATCTTTATCGCTATATATAATTGAAAAAATTCTTTTAGAACAGATATAAAATGAATCTATTGCAAATGACGCTCCCGGGAGATACAGCCCAGGCTATTTACAACACCATGGCTGCAGCTGAGACAGAAGCTGTGACAATGAATGCTTTTGATCTGGCATTAAAAGGCGGCTGGTTGATGATTGTTCTGCTCATCCTTCTGTTGATGACTATTTACGTTCTTATTGAAAGGACATTGGTCATCAACAAAGCAAGTAAAGAGGACAATTCATTCATGAACCGTATCAAAGATTACATCCTCGATGGAAAGATTGATGCAGCGATCGCACTCTGTCGCAATACCGACACTCCTTCTGCCCGTATGGTAGAGAAAGGCATTTCCCGTTTGGGCAGACCGACGGCCGATGTGATGTCCACTATTGAAAACCAGGGTAATATTGAAATTTCCAAACTGGAAAAAGGGTTGCCCGTATTGGCCACTTCAGCATCGGGAGCTCCTATGGTGGGTTTTTTAGGTACGGTCACTGGTATGGTGAGTGCCTTTATGAGCATGGCCAATGCAGGAGCAAACGTGAGTATTACCACACTCTCGGGGGGGATCTACGAGGCATTGGTGACCACCGTTGGCGGACTTATCGTAGGAATTATTGCCCTATTCTCTTTCAATTACCTGACCACACGTATCAAAGGAATTGTCAATAAATTAGAGATGAGGGTTATGGAGTTCATGGATATCCTAAATGAACCGGCAGCATAGTCGAGTAGCTGATTTATTGATTTGTGGATCAACTGATTATTCAATCACACCATCCACACATCATCGAATCATCACATTATCACATCACTATTATGGCATTAAAACAACGGTTTACGATAGAAAGCAATTTCAGCATGGCATCCATGACGGATGTGATTTTTCTGTTGCTCATTTTTTTTATGATCACCTCCACTTTTGTGGTGCCCAATTCCATACAGGTACTATTACCCCGGTCGCAGCAACAGACACAGGCAAAACCTATTACAAGGGTAACCATTGATAAGAGTCTCAATTATTTTGTTGCCAACGCCAATGAGAAGGAACGGCAGGTAACATTTGAAGAAATTACACCTTTTTTGCAGTCAGCCTATGGTGCGGACCCCAGTATATTCGTAGCACTTTACGCCGATGAGACTGTCCCCTATCGGGAGATTGTCCGCATACTGGATATTGCCAATCAAAATAAATTCAAGATGGTGCTGATGACACGACCGAATTAAAAATCTCATACAAAATAAATAAGAATAAAGGGAAGAACAAAATGCAAATTTCCAGAGAAAAAATAGGAGGAATCATTGGAACGGCAATTTTTACGGTATTGCTTTTCCTGATCTTATTATTCTCGGTTTTTTCATTTTCTTCTCCACCTGAAGAGCTCGAGGGAATACCGGTAATGTTCGGTACAGCCGAAAATGCTTTTGGTGTTGCTGAGCCACCCAAAATTGAAATAACCCCTACTCCCACACCTCAGCCAAAGATTCCACCCTACTCTCCTACGGAACCGTTGATTACCCAGACAACGGAGCCGACCATCGACGTAGAGGCACAACGTGAAGAGGAACGGCGCAAGGCACAATTGGAGGCTGAACGTAGGGCGCGTGAAGAAGTTGAACGACGCAAGCGTGAAGAGGAAGCGCGCAAACGGGAGATCAATCAGCAGATGTCGGGACTATTTGGGGAAGGTTCTGCGAGTCGGGGAAATAAAGAAGGGCAAGGAACAGAAGGGGTCTCTACGGGAAGTGCCACACAAGGTTCTCCCACAGGTAACGGAGGAATTGGCACTTATGATTTGGGAGGACGCAGTTTGGGTAGTGGAGGCCTTACCCAACCTCGATATACGGTGAACGATTACGGAACCGTCGTTGTTAATATTACAGTAGATCCTGCCGGCAACGTGATTCATGTGGAAATCGGACGCGGTACAAATACTCCCAGCACCACTCTTCGCGAAGAAGCGTTGAGGGCTGCCCGAAGCACTAAATTCAATGCGATTAACTCTGCGAATAACCAACAAGGCACCATTACTTACAGATTTAATCTCAACTAAGAACTACAGGTATATCTTGGAATAGGCTACCTAATGGATAGTCGTTTTATGTCTCACTAAAAAAACAAATAATCATGAAGAAAGTAGCACTCTTTTTAGCAAACGGTTTTGAAGAAATAGAAGCGCTCGCCACCGTCGATATCTTAAGAAGAGCGCAGCTAACGGTTGAAACGATATCCATTTCGGATAAAAAAAGTGTAACCGGTGCACACAATCTATCGGTTATCGCAGATAAAACTTTTCAGGAAGCAAACTTTTCTGATGTTGGCCTCTTAGTCTTGCCGGGGGGAATGCCAGGTGCCAAAAATCTAAATGAACATGAAGAGTTAAAACAACTGATCTCCCAATTCAACGAAGAAGGGAAGCTCATCGCTGCCATCTGTGCAGCTCCAATGGTATTAGGCGGACTTGGCCTGCTCAAGGATAGACGGGCCACCTGCTATCCCGGGTTTGAAACTGAACTGACTGGTGCAAAAGCAACTGGCGAAAGTGTTGTGATTGATGGCAATATCATCACAGGCAAAGGTCCCGGACTGGTGTTCGAATTCGCATTGCGTCTGGTAGAAAAGATGGCCGGACTCAAAATCCGTCAAGAGGTGCAGAACGGCCTGTTGTTATAAGTATCAATATCCTTAAGCGGGGGCTCCTTTCGATATTTTTTGGAATTCCTCAGTGCAGGGTGAGTGTAAATAGATCAATTTGATCTATCGTTTCCCCTACGCGACAAAACAAATAGTTTTTTTCCGCATTTACTTTGCGAAAACGTTGTCTATTAACAAAGGAACAGCTACCTTTGCACCGTTTTTTATCAATATAATGTCTCACTTATTTAATTGAAAATTTTTTCACGACAAATGACAGAAAATTTAAACAATGTGGCACCCATAGAAGATTTTGACTGGGTTGCCTATGCTGAAGGTGAAACCTACAGTAAAGAAAACAAGCAACAACTTACCGAGAGCTATGACAACACCTTGAATAAAATCAGTGACAAGGAAGTTGTAACCGGTATTGTAACCTCCATGAACAAACGCGAAGTGGTTGTAAACATCGGCTACAAATCCGATGGTGTAGTATCGATGAATGAGTTCCGTTACAACCCCAATCTAAAAATTGGCGATGAAGTAGAAGTCTACATCGAAAGCCAAGAAGATAAAAAAGGACAATTAATCCTCTCTCACAAAAAAGCACGTGCTTCACGCTCCTGGGATCGCGTCAATGCTGCGCTTGAAAACAACGAAGTGATCAATGGATATATCAAATGCCGCACAAAAGGCGGTATGATCGTAGATGTATTCGGCATCGAGGCATTCCTCCCCGGATCACAAATCGATGTGAAACCAATCCGTGACTACGATATTTTTGTCGATAAAACAATGGAGTTCAAGGTGGTAAAGATCAACCCTGAATACAAAAACGTGGTGGTATCGCACAAAGCACTGATTGAGGAAGAACTCGAACAGCAGAAAAAAGAGATCATCTCAAAACTCGAAAAAGGTCAGGTACTCGAAGGTATCGTAAAGAATATCACCTCTTACGGTGTATTCGTCGACTTGGGTGGTGTGGACGGCCTCGTACATATTACCGATCTCTCCTGGGGACGTATCCAGCACCCGGACGAAGTGGTAAAACTGGACGACAAGATCAACGTGGTTATCCTTGATTTCGACAACGAGAAAAAGCGTATTGCACTTGGTCTGAAGCAACTGACTCCGCACCCTTGGGATTCTTTGAGTGAAACATTGAAAGTGGGTGATATCGTAAAAGGAAAAGTGGTTGTGATTGCCGATTATGGCGCATTTGTAGAGATCGCTCCAGGGGTAGAAGGATTAATCCATGTTTCGGAAATGAGCTGGACACAACATCTGCACAGTGCACAGGACTTTATGACGGTAAACGAAGAGGTGGAAGCCGTTATCCTGACACTCGATCGTGATGAACGTAAAATGTCTCTCGGCATCAAACAACTCAAACCCGATCCATGGGAAAATATTGAACAGAAATATCCGGTGGGCAGCACGCACACCGCTACCGTACGTAACTTCACCAACTTCGGCGCCTTTGTCGAAATTGAAGATGGCGTAGAAGGATTGATCCATATCTCCGACCTTTCCTGGACAAAGAAGATCAAACATCCGAGTGAAGTGACTGAGATCGGTGCTCCGATAGAAGTTCAAGTACTCGATATCGACAAAGAAAATCGTCGTTTGAGCCTTGGTCACAAACAACTGGAAGAAAATCCATGGGATGTATTTGAAACCATCTTCACTGTAGGTTCTATCCATGAAGGTATTATTATTGAGATGCTCGACAAGGGGGCTGTTGTGTCACTGCCCTACGGCGTGGAAGGATTCGCTACTCCCAAACATCTTGTAAAAGAGGACAACTCTCAAGCACAGATGGATGAAAAACTGGATTTCAAAGTGATTGAATTCAATAAAGATGCCAAGCGCATCATTGTCTCTCACAGCCGTATCCATGAAGATCTGGCCGATGACTCCAGGAAGAAGAGCAGCAAACGTACCGGAGGAGGTAGAAAAGAAGGAGGCAGCGATGTTGTTGCCGCAATCCCTGTAATGGAAAAAACTACATTGGGCGACATCGAAGAGTTGGCGGCACTGAAAGAGAAACTCGACAGCCAAAAGATCGAAGCGCTTAACAAAAAGATGAAACAGGAGGAGGCTGCAAAAGCAAAAGCTGCAAAAGCAAAAGCAAAAGAA
>JAAYFR010000273.1 GCA_012728155.1 Bacteroidales bacterium
ATGTAGCCCATTCAGGAGAGGAAGCATTGGAGGTGGTCTCCGATACCCACCAACTCGTTATCCTTGATGTGATGATGGGTGGAATCTCCGGCTTTAAGCTGGCTGAGAAATTGCGTAAGTCGGAGAATTTCGTGCCGATCATTTTTCTTACGGCCAAAAATACGGAAAACGATATGCTGACCGGCTTCTCATTGGGAGGAGATGATTATATTGTCAAACCCTTTTCCGTAAAAGAGGTACTTGTCCGTGTGAAAGCATTGCTCAAACGTAGCACATTTGGCAAAATAGCCCAGACTAAACCCGTGCCGACTGATTGGAGTTATAAAGGATTGATTATTAATCTACAGGGCAACCGGGTGACCATCGACGGCAATGAGATAGCGCTCACCAAGAAAGAGTTTGAAATCCTCTCCTTGTTGGCGCGTACATCACCTAACCTGCTTACCCGTGTGGAGATATTGAACAGCGTATGGGGAGAGGATGAGTTTGTGCTCGACCGTACTGTTGACGTGCATATCACCCGCTTGAGAAAAAAGTTGGGTGATTATGCCTCTCTTATTGTAAACCGTTCCGGATTCGGATATTATTTGAATGTCGATTAATTCAATGTGCCAATATGCCAATGTGCCAATGAATCAATCCCGATGAATCGGGACTAGTAGTGCCAATCGAAATGAGATTGGACGTTCCCAATTTCCTAATAGTCTTGGTTCTTGGTTCTTGATTCTAAAAATCTAAAAAAATATGCAACGAAAAATATCCTTCAAGACCCGTATTGTGTTCATCTTTACAATGATCATCGCGCTGTTTACTGTAGGGATCATCCTGTTTGAGCAACAACAGTTCAAAAGTGAGCGTACACGTAGTCTGGAACGTACCCTTGAGAATAATGCCGATATTGTGTACAGGTACCTCAATGAAAGTGGTATCGATCTGCAAAAGGAACCGGGGCGAATTACGGGAATGTTACACTATATGCCTTCTGATGTGCGTTTCACCATTATAAGCTGGGAGGGGCAGGTTCTCTATGATAACCTTCTGGAAGCCGGTGAAATGGGGAATCACCTGAAGCGCCCGGAGGTACAGAAGTCGATTGGCTTTGGGAAAGGATCGAATATCCGTTTATCCGAGAGTGATAATATCGAATATCTCTACTATTCTAAAAAATATAACGAGGGCTATTTTATCCGGCTGGCTATGCCATACAATGTACATCTGCAATCATTCATCAATTCCGGAAGTTCGTTTATCATCTATATTCTTCTCTTTTTCGTGGTATCTATATTGATGATGTTCTATTTCTCCAACCGGTTTTCAAAATCGTTGAAGGAGTTGAGGGAATTCTCATTGAACGTGAAAAACGGTTCGAATATACCTGTCGATTTTGCTTTTGCCGACGATGAGGTGGGGGAAGTGAGCGCCGATATTGTAGAGAACTACAATCTGTTGCAGGAGAACCGTCGCAAATTGGCGACGGAGCGCGAGAAACTTCTACAGCATTTTCAACTGTCGGAAGAGGG
>JAAYFR010000274.1 GCA_012728155.1 Bacteroidales bacterium
GGTAAGTACCTTGCAGCGTATCCCGTTGGCCACCATTTTCCGCAATGATAAGCGGATGAAACAAAGTTGGAAACTGGCACTATTGTTTGTCCAATTCGGGGCGGCAGCTTTCCTGCTTACACTTACTGCATCCGTCAGCAAGCAGTATAATTATATGGTGAACGACCATCCCGGGTACGATTACCGCGATGTAGCGTATGTCGACTTATCCGGTGTCGACAGCACCCGCAAGAAACGGGTGGAGGAAGTGCTTCGCCGCATGAATATCAGCCACCGTGCGGGACATTTTCCCAATCAGCTTTCGGGCGGTCAGCAGCAACGTGTAGCCATTGCACGCGCAGTGATCGCCAACCCTAAATTGATCCTTGCCGATGAGCCGACCGGTAACCTCGACTCGAAAAACGGGAAGGATGTGATGGATCTGCTCACCGAACTCAACAGGGAAGGAACCACCATTGTGATGGTAACCCACTCGCAACACGATGCCTCGTTCGCGCACCGTATCGTCAACCTGTTCGACTGACAGATCGTCACTGAGGTGGAGATGTAATATTCAATGTGCCAATGAGACTAATGTGGTGATATGATGATGTGATGATTTACTGAATTATGATGTTGATTTCAGTTAACAGGGAAAACTTATCTTATAAGGAAAAAGTAGATATCACAAACCTATTATACGATTTAGAACTACAAGGCAACTGCGATGTTAGCATCAACCCTTTGGTATATAATCGAAAGGAGTGGTATAACCGTCCGTTTCGAACGCCTTTTTTTATAAACGGAATGAATGAAGGAGTCAGACTGCAATGAAAATCTTTACCCCGGCAGAACTCGAAGGCATCGGTCGGATGATTCACTTTGTGGATAGTAGCGTATCGGAAAAGACCGGGCTGACAGATATCAACGATAGCTATTACGCCTATATTGACAGGGTGAGCGCAGATATTGAAAAAGGACCTATTACTCCCTTGTTATATCGAATAGCCATATGAAACGAACATGAACATGAACATGAAAAATGATTGCATTTTTACAAGTTATAAAAATGAACAACCCCGAAATATAGGATTATAATCGAAAAATTAGGCGTAAATTTTCGATTAGCAATATTTTTTATTACTTTTGAGTCTAAAAAATTATGGATTATGATTCATCGGGATTTAGAAAAAAATATTTTAGACACATGCTTTAAAGGCAAGATTATATTACTTTTAGGAGCACGTCAGGTGGGGAAAACAACACTACTCAAAGAGATTTTATCTAAAATCGATGTTTCCCATGTCTGGTTGAATGTAGATGAAGCTGATATTTTGCAGGCTTTTGAAACGGCAACTACCAGCACACAACTCCTACAACTTATTGGAAAAAAGAACAGACTGGTTGTCATGGACGAAGCCCAACAGATTTCAGATATTGGCAAGAAATTAAAATTGATTTACGACACCGACCCTGAGATACAGATTATTGCTACCGGATCCTCCTCTTTTGATTTGCAGAATAAAATGGCAGAACCCCTCACGGGAAGAAAGAGAACATTTTATCTCTATCCTCTTAGTTATAAGGAGATATCAAGAGGACAATCAATTCTGGAAGCAAAAAGACTCTTAGACACACGACTGATTTTTGGTTCGTATCCTGAAGTAGTAAACAATCCGGGGGATGAAAAGAGTATACTTATTGAGATAGCTAACAGTTACCTCTACAAAGATATTCTTAAACTGGATAATATCCGTAAACCTACACATATAGAAAAACTCCTACAGGCTTTGGCTTTTCAAGTTGGGAGCGAAGTCAGCTACAACGAACTGTCCAGAATAATCGGTAATATAGATACTGCAACAATTGAGAAATACCTTGATTTACTGGAAAAAGCATTTATAATATTTAAATTACCTGCGTTAAGTAGAAACCTGCGCAATGAAATCAAAAAAGGTAAGAAATATTACTTTTATGACAACGGCATACGCAACGTACTTATAAATAACTTCGCGGGTATTGATTTTAGGCAAGACAAAGGGGCTTTGTGGGAAAACTTCCTGATTGCTGAACGGATAAAAAACAATCACTATCAGAGACGATATGCCAATACATACTTTTGGCGTACGCATGATAAAGCGGAAATTGATTATATCGAAGAAGAAGACGGAGTGCTAAACGCTTTCGAATTGAAGTGGAAAACACAAAAAGTAAATTTTGCCAACTCCTTTCTGGAAGCATATCCAAATAACAGGACAGAGGTAATCAGTCGAGAGAATTTTGAAGAATTCGTAATGGACAAGCTCTAAAATCCCGGAACGAAACTTTTCGGGATTTAACGCTATACTTAAACTCCCACCTTTACCGCAAATATCTCGAGTATGGAAGAAAATTCTTAGTTCTTCGCTCTTAGTTCTGATATTTGGTAATTTACAAAAATAGATAGCATCATCGGTTGATAACTTCTCCCGATATCTCCTCCTACCTTGGCCAATTCTCCGTATATTTGTAGCATATAGGATATGCTTCAGGTAAGCTAAAACAAGTTTGGTTTACCTTCCGGCTTTCACTATATTTGCCCTACTCAGAACGAAAAAAATTGACCAAAACATATGTATCCATTTGTACATCTACACGTTCACTCGCAATATTCACTGCTCGACGGGCAGGCAAGCATACAGCGCCTGATCGATAAAGCCATGGAAGACGGTATGAAAGCCCTGGCACTGACCGACCACGGAGCCATGTACGGCATCAAGGAATTCCTTAACTACGCAAGCAAGAAAAATGCACCGGTAAATGCCGAAATAAAAAGAATAAAAAGTGAGATCAGCGAGCTGGAAAGGAATGGGAATGGAGAAGGCCGGGAGATTGGGGAGAATCGGGGGACTGGAGAGAAAATTGAACAACTCCGTCAAAAACTCGCTGAGACGGAAAGTAAACTCTTTAAACCGATCGTGGGATGTGAATGTTACGTGGCACGCCGCAGCCGCCACCTGCAGTCTGAGAAGATCGACGGTAGCGGGTGGCATTTAGTGGTGTTGGCAAAAAACCTGAAAGGGTATAAAAACCTGATCAAGATGGTTTCCAAAAGCTGGACCGAAGGGTTTTATTATCGCCCCCGCATCGACAAGGAGCTCTTGGAGCACTATCATGAAGGACTGATTGTCTCTTCGGCCTGCCTTGGTGGGGAGATCTCCCGGAAAATCGATAGCGGCCAGATAGAGGAAGCCGAAGAGGCGGTGCAGTGGTACAAAAGCATTTTTGGTGAGGATTACTATATTGAGTTGCAGCGACATAAAACCGATCGCGCAGATGCCGATCAGACCACCTACCCCAAACAGGAGCGGGTAAACCGGGAGTTGATCCGTATCGCCCGGAAATATGATGTGAAGATTATCGCGACCAACGACGTACATTTTGTGAACGAGGAGGATGCCGATGCACACGATCGGCTTATCTGCCTGAGTACCGGTAAGGATTTCGATGATCCCAACCGGATGCGGTACACCAAGCAGGAGTGGTTGAAGAGCACCGCCGAAATGAACCGTATCTTTGCCGATATCCCCGAAGCACTGACCAATACATTGGAGATCGCATCAAAAATAGAATCCTATTCTATCGATCATGCCGCCTTGATGCCCTTTTATCCCATCGATCCGACATTCGGTACCGAGGAGGGCTACAAACAAAAATATGCAAAAGAAACGCTGAAGCAAGAGTTTGGCGAAGCCAACTTCAAACGTTTGGGCGGTTACGACAAGGTGATCCGCATCAAACTGGAAGCCGATTATCTGGCACACCTCACCAAAGAGGGAGCCCGCAAGCGGTATGGAGATGCGCTTACACCTGAAGTAGAGGAGCGACTCGATTTTGAGCTGGAAACCATCAAGAATATGGGTTATCCCGGTTATTTCCTGATTGTGCAGGATTTTATCAGTGCGGCACGGGAGATGGATGTGGCCGTAGGACCGGGACGTGGGTCGGCTGCCGGATCGGCTGTGGCCTACTGCCTGCGGATCACCGATATTGATCCGTTGAAATATGATTTGCTGTTCGAGCGTTTCCTCAATCCCGACCGTATCTCGATGCCCGATATCGACATCGATTTTGATGATGAAGGTCGCGGAAAGGTGTTGCGTTGGGTGACGGAGAAGTACGGCAGTGAAAAGGTAGCCCATATCATCACCTATGGTACTATGGCCACCAAATCATCGATCCGCGATGTGGCACGGGTGCACAAGCTGCCTTTGTCGGAATCGAACCGGCTCGCCAAACTGGTCCCCGACAGGATACCCAACGTCAAAAAAATCAGCCTGAAGGCAGCGATCGAAAATGTACCAGAACTGCAAGAGGCTGCCCAGAGCAACGATCCACTGGTGAAAAGTACCTTAAAGTATGCCGGGATGCTTGAAGGGAACGTACGAAGCACTGGAGTACACGCCTGCGGTGTGATTATCGGCCAGACAGATATTTCGGATATAGTGCCCATCAGTACAGCCGAAGATAAGGAGACCAAAGAGAAAGTGTTGGTCACCCAGTATGAAGGCTCGGTGATTGAGGAGACCGGGTTGATCAAGATGGACTTTCTCGGGCTCAAAACTCTCTCCATCATCAAGGATGCCGTTGCCATTATCGAGCAGAATAGGGGGATAAGGGTGGATATCGATGCCATCGATATGAATGACGAGGCTACTTATAGACTCTATTGCAACGGGCAAACCACCGGCACTTTCCAGTTCGAGTCTGCCGGTATGCAGAAATATCTCAAAGAGTTGCACCCCAGTAAGTTCGAGGATCTGATAGCGATGAATGCCCTCTATCGGCCGGGACCGATGGATTATATCCCCTCTTTCGTTGCCCGTAAACATGGTCGAGAAAAGATTACGTACGACATTCCCATCATGGAGAAATACCTTGATGAGACCTATGGGATCACCGTTTATCAGGAACAGGTGATGCTTCTCTCCCGCCTGCTCGCAGATTTCACCCGCGGACAGTCGGATGAGTTGCGGAAGGCGATGGGGAAGAAGATGATCGACAAGATGAATGCACTGAAAGAGAAATTCATCGCCGGGGGCATCAAAAATGGCTACGATGCCAAGGTGCTCAATAAGATATGGAACGATTGGGAGAAGTTTGCTTCTTATGCTTTCAATAAATCGCACGCTACCTGTTATTCATGGGTAGCTTACCAAACGGCGTGGCTCAAAGCCAATTATCCGTCGGAATATATGGCGGCGGTGCTCTCCAACAACCTGAACAACATCACTGAAATCACCAAATTCATGGATGAGTGCATGGCGATGGGAATCAACGTGCTTCCGCCCGATGTAAATGAGTCGATGCTGAAATTTTCTGTCAATGAAACGGGCGACGTTCGTTTTGGGTTGGCTGCCATCAAGAGTGTGGGACAGAACGCGGTGAATGACATCATTACAGAGCGGCGGAAAAATGGGCGTTATAAAGATATTTTTGATTTTGTGGAACGGGTGAATCTCTCTTCCTGCAATAAAAAAAATATAGAAGCGCTGGTTATGGCAGGAGCTTTCGACTCTTTCACGGGTATCCAGAGGGAGCAGTTTGTTGCGCAGAACAGTAAAGGGGAAGAGGTTCTGGAAACGCTGATTCGTTACGGCAATAAATACCAGCAGGATAAGATAGAAGCGATGAACTCATTGTTTGGCGACGATACCTCCTTCCAGATAGCCCGGCCTGAAGTTCCCCAGGCTATCCGCTGGTCCGATCTGGAGAGACTGAATAAGGAGCGGGAGCTGATTGGCATCTACCTGTCGGCGCACCCGTTGGATGAGTATGAATTTATCCTCAAGTATGTATGCAATGCCGATACCCAGAAACTACAGGATCTTGATGCGCTCAACGGGAAAGATGTCACTTTTGGTGGTATCATCACAGCAGTACGTGAGGGACAGACCAAAAGAGGGTCGCCTTACACCATCTTCAAATTAGAAGATTATGAGGGAAAATTTGAGATCGCCCTTTTCAGCGAAGATAGCGTAAATTTCGGGCGGTATGCACGAATTGGCCTTTCGGTGTACATTCAGGGGAGGGTACAATCAAAGGCCTATCGTAAGGAAGAGATGGAGGTGAAAGTGGCTTCAATCTCTTTGTTGTCGGAGATGAAAGATAAACTGGTATCAAAAATAACCCTTCATATTCCTCTCTCCGAGATAGATGACACCTCGGTGGCTGAATTATCGGCACTTGTAAAAAACAATTCCGGAAATTCATTGTTATACTTCCAAATCGTGGGAGAAGAACCGCACATGAGAATTCAGTTGTTTTCGCGACCGGCTAAAATTCAAGTCAATAAGCGGTTTATCGATTATTTAAAGAATAATTTATCCATCGACTTTACAATCAACTAATCAATAATAATAAAAATAGACAAATTATGGCACTTCAAATTACAGATGCAACCCTTGATTCGGTACTGGATACAGAGAAACTGGTGGTCATAGATTTCTGGGCAGAGTGGTGTGGTCCCTGCAAAATGATTGGACCGATCATCGAAGAGATTGGGGAAGAGTACAAGGATAAGGTAGTAGTAGGGAAACTGAATGTGGATGAGAATGATGAAACTACCGGAAAATATGGTATCCGCAATATTCCTACCGTTCTTTTCATTAAAGGGGGTAAAGTGGTGGACAAGATAGTAGGTGCAGGTCCCAAAACTCTTTTTACCGAGAAAATAGATAAGTTGGTATAAATAAGCGGTATAGTTTATATTATACACTATTCCGGCATTTTTTGTCGGATTTTTTTTGGCAAAGGTGTATAACTAAGCAAACCGGGTGGTCTCTTCACAGGGACCGCCCGGTTTTTGGAAAATCAAAAAGTCATATAAGAAATAGAACTAATTAAATTGTGGTTTTA
>JAAYFR010000275.1 GCA_012728155.1 Bacteroidales bacterium
AAATTGAAGTAGTCAAAGCCCGAATTATTAACGTAAGGCTTTCAGAACGTACTGAAATGTTGGAAGAGGCCGTGATAGTAGCTTTTGGAAAACAATCAAAAGAAAGTGTCGTATCATCTATTACGACAGTCAATACTGCCGATTTAAAAGTGCCATCCAGTAACTTAACCACTGCCCTTTCAGGTAAAATGGCCGGTTTGATAGCCTATCAGAGTACCGGTGCACCCGGAGAGGAGGACGCTCAATTTTTCGTACGCAGTGTCACCTCTTTTGGTAGTGGGCTCACTTCGCCGCTTATCCTGATTGACAATGTTGAAATGACATCGAAAGATTTATCCAGGCTCAACCCTGACGATATTGCCAGTTTCTCCATATTGAAAGATGCTTCAGCAACAGCCTTATACGGTGCAAGAGGAGCCAACGGTGTAGTATTGGTAACAACAAAAGAGGGTAAGAAAGGAAGAGTAAATGTACAAGTTCGTGCGGAGACTTCAGTCTCAACTCCCACAACAAAAGTCGATTTAGTAGATCCGATTAGTTTTATGGAGTATTCGAATATAGCGAGCATGACACGTCACGGGGAACTTACCTATCCTCAAAGTAAAATCGATCGAACAAGAGACCCTAATAGAAATCAATATGTATATCCCGCGGTCGATTGGAAAGATATTCTGACACGTGACCACTCTATGAATCATCGGGCCAATATCAACCTCACCGGTGGTGGAGAGGCTGCAACCTATTATATTGCTGGTTCCTTTTCACAAGACAATGGCATTTTACAGGTTGACAAAATGAATCCTTTCAATTCCAATATAAATTTAAAAAAATATACTGTCCGTTCCAATGTAAATCTTAATCTGTCAAAAACATTGGAAGCAAAGGTGAGGGTAAGTGCCAATTTTGAAGATTATACAGGTCCTATTGGTGAATCTGGAAGTGGCGGTGCCAATACCTATGGAAAATCTCTCATCGCTAATCCTGTCTTATTTCCGCCAGCATACGCTCCGGATAGAGAAACACAATATGTAAATCGAATTCTTTTTGGGAATCACTCTGACAGCGATTTTGGAGAAGGTACAGATCAGTACATCAATCCCTATGCAGATATTATGAAAGGATATGAAGATATGAGAAACAATACCCTCTTAACCCAATTGGAACTACATCAAAATCTGAACATGATTACCGATGGATTAAAAGCCCGTTTTATCGGAAGTATCACCCGTTACTCAGGTTTAAATATTCAGCGCAGTTATAAACCATTTTATTATCAATATATCAGAGGAACGCATAATCCAAGTGATTCCGAATTCCCATATAATCTAGCAGTTTTAAATCCCGAAGAAGGTTCCGATTTTATCGATTATAGTGCAGGAGATAAATATGTAAAATCAAGCTATTACGCAGAAGGTGCCATTTTATATAATAAGAGTTTTGCACAAAAACATGATCTCGGAGGACTTTTAGTCGGATCTGTCAAAGAGAATATGGATGGAAGCCCGTCAAATCTGGATTCATCTTTACCTTCAAGAAATGTGTCAGTTGCAGGGCGCTTTACTTATGGTTTTAACCAAACATATTTTGCGGAATTTAACTTTGGGTTAAATGGTTCTGAGCGATTTGATCCCTCGCATCGCTGGGGTTTTTTCCCCTCAATCGGGACAGGATGGCAACTTTCAAACGAAAAATTTTGGGATAGAATAAGACAAGCGATTCCTACATTTAAATTGAGGGCAACTTATGGATTGGTCGGTAATGATGTGATTGTCGATGATACCGATCGTTTCTTCTTCACATCAAATATCAATTTAAATGGTGCCGCAGCAGGTAGATTTGGAAACAATCCAAATTCACCATGGACTCGTCCCACAATAAATATTATAAGGTATGCCAATCCAAATATTACCTGGGAAGTTTCTTACAAAACTAATTTAGCCATTGAATTAGGTCTATTGAATAACGACTTGACTTTTATTGGTGAAGTTTATCACGAGAGACGCACCAATATAGTTCAGCTTAGGCCAGATGTTCCTTCCACAATGGGTTTAGCTGCCGACATCAAGACCAATTACGGGGAAGCTGTTGGAAAAGGGATTGATTTAACACTGGATTTTAATAAGGCTTATAGCAATTCATTATGGTATATTATCAGGGGTAATTTCACTTATGGAACAGCAAAAATTACAAAATATGATGAGTTGGATTACTCCGAAATTGCTCCTTGGTTATCTTTGGTGGGACAAAAAGTAGGACAGCAACGAGGTTATGTAGCCGAGCGGCTATTTATTGATGATGAAGAAGTAAAAAATTCGCCATTGCAAGAGGTTGCCACTGGAGGTGGCTATCAAGCGGGTGATATAAAATATCGAGACATCAATGGCGACGGAATTATCAATTCATATGATATTGTTCCCATGGGATATTCATCCACACCCGAAATTCAATACGGATTAGGAGGCTCTTTTGGTTATAAGGGCTTCGATTTCTCCATATTCTTCCAAGGATCATCGAGATATTCTTTCTTCTTGAATGCCACAAATATGGCACCTTTTGTTGAAGTAACCCAAGGCGGGAAAAAAGGGAATAGAGCCATGTTGAATTTTATTGCAGAAAGTGTGTGGACCGAAACCGATAGAGATGTGTATGCTAAATGGCCTAGGCTGTCACCGGATGCAGGCTCCACCGCTATAGGAAATAGGAACAATTTTGTAAGGAGCAACTATTGGATGCGCTCATTAGGTTTCATTCGCTTAAAGTCTTTAGAAATTGGGTATACAGCGCCGGAAATAAGAGGTGTCAAACCAAGAGTATATGCAAGCGGAACCAACTTGTTGACATTCTCTAATTTCAAATTGTGGGATCCGGAAATGGGGGGAAACGGCTTGGCATACCCCTTACAACGGGTGTTTAACGTAGGTCTTCAACTTAATTTTTAACTATAAAAACAAATACAATGAGAAAAATATATTCCTATTTGATTTTTATCTTCCTGTTCGCTATGTTCGGTTGTAATCACTATCTTGATATTTTACCGGATGATAAAGCCGAATTGAAAGATGCATTTAAAGATAAATATAACACTGAAAAATATCTCTTTACTTGTTACAATAGTCTTCCTACCTATGCCTCTCCAACGAATACATTAGGGATTTCAGGTGGAGGAGATATTATCTATAGCGAACGAAATACTGGCGGAGGATTTTCTGCCGGCCTTCCTACCCCCATGATAGCTTTTTTGAAGGGTAATAATGCAGCGAGTCCTTATATGAACTTTTGGGATGGGACTAATGGAGCCCCCAAAAACCTCTGGCAAGGAATCAGGCATTGTAATATCTTTTTAGAGGGAATTTTATTGGAAAATGGAGGCCCACGGGATTTAGATGAATGGACCAGATCCCGATGGATTGCAGAAGCGAAATCAATCAAAGCCTATTTACATTTTTATCTTTTTCAGCTTTACGGTCCAATTCCAATTATTGATGAGGCTGTGGCTATTTCTGAAAAAGGTGATAAAGTAAATGTACATCGGGAGCCAACTGATAAAGTGGTAGATTATATTGTAAATCTATTAGACGAGGCAATAGAAAATCTTCCATCTATGAATGAATTAGATGTGGTAAGTGAATTTGGAAGATTTACCAAAACCATTGCACTGTCCATTAAGGCAAAGACATTGGTATTGGCAGCAAGTCCTATTTTTAACAATAACAACTACTATTCCGGTTATAAAGATAAAAGGGGAATTGAACTCTTCCCTACTGGTGACAGCAATGAGAGATGGGAAAGGGCATTGGAAGCCTGTGACATTGCCTGTCGAGCCGCAGAGGAAGAAGGTGCTATCATTCTTATTACTACTGACGGGGGAAACAATGCCATCAGAGGTACCAACATTACAAATATCAATGATACTACCAAGGCAATGGTAAGCCTTCGTCAAGCAGTAACGGAGTCATGGAATCCTGAAGTAATCTGGGCAGTCAATGAAAGTACAACCACATTACAGAGATTTGCGACCATGTTAAGTAATGATGAATGGTTTAATTTGGCTGGATCAGGAGGAGGAGATATCGGACAACGCCATTCACCAACATTGAATGTAGTGGAACTGTTTTATTCCTCAAATGGAATTCCCATTGACGAGGATGCAGACTGGGAGAAAAACGGTTGGTATCAAAACAGATACAACACCCAGCTTTCCGACACAGAGCATAGTAAATATTTTATTAAAAAAGGACAAGAAACAGCGATTTTACATTTTAACCGTTCATTGCGTTTTTATGCGTCTGTTGGTTTCGATGGTGGAATTTGGGAAGGAAGGGAAAAAACTCTGGCTGATGCCTCCTATCCCAGCATGATAAGGCATATGGGGAGCGGATTCAAACATTCAGAAACATATGGAGGATATCCTTACGCCGGTTATTTAGCGAAAAAATTGAGCCATTTAAAAACAACCTATACAGAGACTGGGGTTACTTTAGTAAGAGAAAATTATTCTTTCCCAATTATTCGATTGGCTGATATGTATCTATTATTGGCAGAGTGTTTAAATGAAGTGGGAGGTCCACAGAAAACCGATTCCAAGGGATTAAATGCCTATTACTATTTAGATCTGATCAGAGCAAGAGTGGGTATGGAAGGTGTTGTCGAGAGTTGGAATAAATATGCCATTAGTAGCCACAAGAACAAACCGAATGATGTCAATGGATTAAGGCAAATTATTCGTAGAGAACGACTAAATGAATTAGCATTTGAAGGCTATTTCTATTACGATGTAAGAAGGTGGTTGATAGCAGAAGAGATGTTCAATCAACCCATATTGGGCTGGAACAAAGATGGGGAAAACAAAAGGGATTTCTATAATATACGTGTCTTGTTACAACCACGTTTTTCAATGAGAGATTATCTGATGCCAATCAGAACAAATTCATTGCTGCAAAATCCCAATCTTGTACAAAATCCGGGATGGTAATTACTGTAAATATTAGTGTTTATCCTAAAATATAGAAAAATGAATCAATATATACATTCTTTTTTAGCCGCAATAATAAGTTCACTACTATTGGTTGCTTGTGCAGATTCTTATTCCGGTATTGAGCAAATTAAAACAAGCTCGGAGAAACCGGAAAAGATAACGGTCAATGAGGTAATCTCAAAATCTGGAGCATTAGAGATATATTTTACTTTGCCAAAAGGGAATCCTCATATTGCCCAAGTTGTTGCTAGTTATATCAACAAACAAGGTAAGAAAATGGAATTTAAAGTTTCAAGATACAGTTCTTCTATTTTAGTAGAAGGGTTTACCGGTACAAATGAAGTGACAGTAGAATTAACCTGTATAGACAATAGTGGCAATGAATCAGATATTACTACAGTGAAGGCGGCTCCGTTACTTTCACCCGTTGAAATTGCATTTAATACAATGCATATTGAACCAGCTTTTGGTGGTATCAAAGTGGAATGGCAGAATAAAGAGGCAAACCCTTTTGTAATTCATGTTTTAAACGAAGACACCTTACAGGTGGGAGTAGTCTCATTGGCAGAAGATCTTAATAAAGCTATATATTCCACAGACTCAACCAACACCTTTGCCTATGTTCGGCATTACCCGGCTATAGAGCAAAAATTTGGTTTTATTGTCTCTGATAAATGGGGTAATAGAACAGATACTTTGGTTAAGTCCCTAATTCCCTATAAGGAAGAAAAGATTGATTATAGTTATGTAAAAGCTGTCACCTTTTTTAATCCTACCTTTTATGGAGGAAGTCGGAATTGGGATGATTGGGCCATAAATCCTGCAACAGGAATTCAAAATGATGGGAATTGTCATGGTACAGGTAATGCACCGCAAACAATTTTTAATGGAGTGAGAACAGGAGTTCTCTTTTATTGCTATAAGTTTGTGAAAAACTTAAAAGACCCCGATCCTGCTAACCAGATAATGGTACAAGATGTGTATGCAACTTATGATTTAAATATGAATGTACGATTAAGCCGAGTTATCATATTCCCACGACCTACTATCACTTACACCTATAATAGATCAAGCCCAAAACGCTTTCGAATATGGGGTACCGACGACACCAACAAC
This sequence comes from Bacteroidales bacterium, assembly GCA_012728155.1. Taxonomy (GTDB): domain Bacteria; phylum Bacteroidota; class Bacteroidia; order Bacteroidales; family Dysgonomonadaceae; genus Proteiniphilum. The sequence goes on from JAAYFR010000275.1 coordinate 6,092, forward strand.
CAAAGATGGTCAAAATTCCCAGAAGGTTGGACTTTAATTGGTGAATACGTAGGAGTAGAACCGGTAGATAGGGACAATCTAACAGCTGAAGAAATTGAATATTTTAATTATAATCAGGAGTACACAATCAGTGAAGGGAATGTAAACCCAAATGCAGAGCCAACGGCAAGTTTCCGCTATATGCGGCTACAATTGATGGAATCTTATAATCCATTAATCCAATACTATACGATTAATGAGTTTGAAATGTATGGAGACGTACTGGAATATTATTAAGCTGGTTTTTTATATTAAAAGTTAAAGTTATGAGTAAATATATATTTAGAATAACAGTTTTGCTGTCCCTCTTCCTTGTAAGTTGCGATAATGTGAATGATCTATTAAATCAATACACGAAGGATGGACCAATTATTTATGCGGCAAAAGTAAATGAGATAAATACACAGTCTGGATATTATCGCTTTAAGATAAACCTTTATCCGGCTGAAGACATAAACCGATCCCACTGCATTTTGAGTTGGAATATAACAGGGGACACTCGAGATTCCATTAAAATTGATTATAGTCCAAACAATTACGATAATGAATTAGAATGTTATTATATTATCGTTGATGGTCCGTCTACTCATGGTATTCAAGGAAATTTAGAAATTAGCGCCCAGAATATAGATGCTTTTGGTAACAAATCTTTAATTGAGATTGGGAGTGCCTATATTTATGGAGAAGATTATATTTCATCGTTGCTAAATGCACAAGTTCGTATTTCTTCTACAGTTGATGAGATTACTTTTGAACAAAAAATTGGTGCTGTGGGTAATCTGTTAAGCTATCAACAGAAAAATGGTAATTTCACTGACGAAGTTTTTGTCACCGATAATAGTTATCCATTAATTGATGCGAAATCAGGAGGCTTAATACGGAGTAAAACCAGATATCTGGTCAATGAAACCGATATTGATATGCTTGACGTGGCTGAATATTTAGAGACAGAAATTCCATAAATTCTATCAGATTTAAAATAATCATTATTCCCTTCGGGTGAATAATGATTATTTTAAATATCAGAGATCCTATACACCAAAATGTAAAAAATAAAATAATCATATGAAAAGAATCAATTTATTCACACAGGTATTGATATTGATGTTGATAACCACCTCTTCTTGTCAACAAGGTCTCTATAAAAAAAACAGCACCAGCGAAGCTGTACAAGAAGCTGCTCAAATAATGAAGCAGTTCAGAAAAACCTCTCCATTCCTATTAGACGAAGAGAGGTTGGCACTTTGGGGCATACTCGAAGCTTATTCCAATAGTCTGGAGAACACCACATTCATAAAATATATGGAAAGCAGCGAAGAGGAGGCAGTCAATATGGAAGATACCATACCCATGATATACTTCTATAGAGAAGCTTTTGACAAAGTGCTTCATGAAGTAAAGCAGACTAAAGTTGAAGCGGGAACTACCCTGGTTTGGTTGCTTTATAATATGGGATTTGTGGTTAAGACCCCTTCCGGCTGTTTTGGAATCGACATTGATCATCGATTGGCAGAACAGTTAGAACCCTATCTCGATTTCCTCTTCATCACCCACAATCACAGGGATCATTTTTCTCCCAAGTTACTGGAGGCGATGAACAACAATGGGAAACCCATATTGTCGAATTTCTACGAGAAGGATCAGAGATATCTTTCCACAACAGCCACCAACTATACAATTGGGGACTTTACCATCCATACCGACATCTCGGATCATCTTACCAACCCAAAGCTTCCTGATTTCGTAACTCTGTTCCGAATCGATTGTGGTGAGGATTCAGGAAATTTCTCCATTCTTCATTGTGGCGATTCGGGTTTCAATCCGGAGCATTTCAAGAATGTGCAGGGAGCCGTAAGCATGGTTGTTCTCCGGTGGGGAGCACCCCGAGAAAGTAACATTCTGGGTAGTGGCGAAGGACAAGTGGAGACCAATTACGCTGCACTATCCCATTTAATAGAATTAAGGCATAAACCCTATCCGCATGGTCAAGCATCCATCAGCAAAACACTTGAACATCTTCCCACGGTTAAATGTGAGAATACCATTCTTCCATTTTGGGGAGAAAAAATGACATGGAAAGATGGGAGATTGTATTAAAGAAATACTCATATAAAAATCCCTCAGCAAAGCAATCTTTACTTTCAACTTTTGATTTTTCCATACCTTTGTCCCGTCACATATTTTATGGTTTGGAATTATCATTAAGATATTCATCCCGAATGGAATATCCGATAAATTATGTTGATTTTTCAAATCTTTTCCAAATAATCGCCCCCGAGTTTTTAACTGCGAAATATGAGTAGATAATTTATACAAATCAATACAAAATAAAACGGATATGACTATGAAAAAAGTAAAGATTTTGGTACTACTTCTCGCCACATTACTATATGGTTGTGGCACGAAAGATGCGAGCTCATCGTACCATGTTGCTATCGACAATCCCTACAGCAATGTAAACTGGAAAAAAGCAACCCAGATACGATCCACAACGCATATCCATATCATGGATCAGGCAGGCCTTGAAAGGGCAGCCCAATTTGGGTATAGGCACCTACCCATTTCCAACTATTATCCATCAGCGCCATATTATCCAATTAACTCTATCAGGCAAGGTCAGTTCAGGGTTAAACAGGAGTGGGGCGTGATGAAAATTGTAGAGGGGGAGTCGCACTATGTAGAGGGTCCAATTTACTGGAATGAAATGATAATGAATCCGGAAACCGGATGGTTCGATTCACTGCCCAAGGAGCAGCAGGATGCACTCCCTTTCGAAGAGGGAGATTTTATCTTTACTGATATTCCTGCGTCCCTAATTTTCTCACCCAATGCAGAGCATCATGCCTTCGCCGACACACATGGCAATGTACATGTGAACGGGCTTGGCTCTTTCTATAGTAGTGGTACATTTGATGCCCGCAACAGATTTAGGACTTTTTGGGGTGGTGGCGATTACTCTTACGGCACAGGATTACCGTGGAAAGATGCTTTTCAAAATATTATCGATCAACTGCAGTATGAAGACGGGGGTGGCGTAACCATCAATCATCCTGGTTGGTCGGGTAAAGAGGCTTTGCCCCAGTCATTAATTGAGGAGATGTTGGATTTTGATGAACGCGTTTTAGGTATTGAAGTACTTGAGGCCGGTCTCTGGTCAACAGAGATTTGGGATGAGATTTTAAAAACAGGAAGGAGATGTCTTGGTTTTTCTGTACCCGATTGGCAGGTGCAGACCAATGAACCCGATGCGGGAGGGTTTAACCTGTTACTTGTAGATGAGTATACCGACCATAATTGCTTGAAATCTTACAGGGAAGGAGCATTCTTCGGCTCTCAATTCGGGAGTGAAGAGCTTATTTTCACCAATATCTCTCTTGAGAAGAACCATCTTTTAGTCCAAATAAATAGAGAGGCGAATATTTCAATCATTTCCGACCAGGGTGTCTCGAAAGTAGATGGAACCGACCGTGTAAAATTTAAAATACCGAGAGGATCAGATAATCTGCCGACAATCAAATATGTCAGGGTAGAAGCAGAAACTGACAGTGAAAGGATATTCAGCCAGCCAATTCGTTTTATCCAACCCTCTAATTAGTATCGACTAATTTGACTCTTGTCTGGACAACTTTTTTTCAAAATTCATTTGAGAAATAGATATATAGATACTTATATAACAAGTCATGACCAATCGCAGAGATTTTTTAAAAAAATTGGGCATAGCCGGTATCGCCACCGGATTACCATCCTTTGCCGCGGCAGGTAATCTCCAAAACAGATCGCTTTCAAGCGTCCTGAGTACCAATTTCCCACAAAAAGATGAGATGATATGGGCGGTATTGATACACCTGAGTTATAATATGTGGCAAGACTTCACACCCGAGAAATATAGGAGTGAGACATACTCGCCAAGCTATACCGCCGAAGAGGCAGCGGATTGGGCGCACTATTATCAGCCAATGCTTACCTGTGATAAAACGGCATGGGACAATACGATTCAAAAGATGGCTGAATCCGGCCTAAATATGGTGCTGATCGATTTGGGAGATGGTGTGAAATATGAGACTCATCCTGAAATCGGAGTAAGAGGGGCATGGAGACCGGATGAACTTAGGAAATCAATTGCACAAATCCGAAGCTATGGGATAGAGCCGATCCCGAAATTGAATTTCTCGGCGGCACACAAAGCATGGTTGGGTCAATATCAATATATTCTCTCTTCGGATAGATATTATGAAGTATGTAAAAATCTAATCACGGAAGTGATCGATATCTTTGACAGACCACGCTATTTTCATCTCGGGATGGATGAAGAGACCTATTATCATCAAGTGGAATATGATTTCATTGTAGTGCGCCAGAATGAACAGTGGTGGAAAGATTTTTATTTCCTTGTCGACCAGGTAGAGAGACACAACGTGCGCAGTTGGATTTGGTCGGATATGGCTTGGCAACACAAAGAGGAGTTTTTCAAGAAAATGCCAAAATCTGTCCTTCAAAGTAATTGGAACTATGAGGAGAAAGGAGCCACTTTTAACGAAAAAGGAGAGGCAAATGACATCATAGCAGAAGCTTTTTTTGATTTGGAAGAAAAGGGATATGACCAAGTACCCTCGGCAAGCCTTTGGCTAAATGGCGAATGGAACAATTACACCAATTTTGACAATATTGTAAGAAACTGCAAGCGAATCATTGCGCCTGACCGGCTAAAGGGATTTATGCAAACCATTTGGATGCCGACGCTTACTCCTTGTTATCCCTATCACGAGAAAGCAATTGAATTGGTTGGAGAGGCAAAGAGAAAATATGGGACATAATCGGCATCAAAGAGATAACACAACATAACATATTTCATCATGAAGATCCGGCACTCTTTAATTTGGGTATTCACCCTTTTATCGCTCTCATTTCCTGTCGTGCAAGGACAAGAGATATTAACCCCGGTTCCATTTAATGAAGTTAGGTTAGAAGATAATTTCTGGCTTCCCCGCTTGCATACGCAAAAAGAGATGTTGGTCCCTTTCGCGCTCGAAAAGACTAAACCGGCAGTGGAAAACTTACAACGGACAGCCAACTTCCTGAAAGGGATTCCCGATGAACTCCCTTTTACCCATCGCTATGTCGCTTCCGATCTCTATAAAGTGATGGAAGGTGCCGCCTATTTATTGAATTTGGAACCTGATTCCGCATTGGAAGCGGAGATGGACCGGATTATCGATATCATCTCCGAAGCGCAACAGGAAGATGGTTATCATTACGAGTCCCATATCACCGGAGTGGCCAAGCACGATGTGAGCGGAATGGGAGAAAGGCCTTATTCATATGTGGTCCATAGCCATGAGTTGTATAATATGGGCCATATGTATGAAGGAGCTATCGCCTACTATCAGGCCACCGGTAAAGAGAAGTGGTTGAGGGTAGCTGAAGCCAATGCTCGCCATATCAACAAAGTATTCTTTGAAGGAGATCCCAACTACAATGATGGCAAACCAGTCAATCAGGCTCCCGGACACCAGGAAATCGAGTTAGCACTGGTAAAACTTTTCAGGGTAACCGGCGACAGCCTCTATCTGGAGATGGCGAAGAAGTTTATCGATATCCGGGGTGTTACCTACCGTCCAGAGGGAAAAGGCACCATGTCGCCCGAGTATGCCCAACAACATCTGCCCGTAAGGGAACAGACCAAGGCGGTCGGTCATGCCGTACGGGCCACTTACCTCTACTCAGGAATGGCCGATGTAAGTGTCTATACACAGGATTCGAGCCTGCGTCCTGCATTGGACAGTATCTGGCATAATATTGTGGATACCCGGATGCATATCACCGGCGGTCTGGGGGCCGTACATGGCATTGAAGGATTCGGCCCGGAATATGACCTCCCTAATAAAGAAGCCTTTGACGAGACATGTGCAGCGGTGGGAAATGTCTTTTTCAACCATCGCATGTTCCTGATGGAAAAAGATGCCAAATACATGGACGTGGCTGAGGTAGCCCTGCTCAACAATGTGCTGGCGGGAGTCAATCTCGAAGGCAACCGTTTCTTCTACCTCAATCCCCTCGAAGCGGATGGCATCAAACCTTTCAATCATGGGATGCGGGGACGCTCTCCATGGTTCGGCACGGCTTGTTGTCCTTCCAACCTGGCACGATTGATCCCCCAGGTTCCGGGATTGATCTATGCCACCACACAAAATGAAATCTACTGTTCTTTCTACGCAGGAAGTACAGCAACCCTCTCGCTGGAAAAGGGAGAGGTACATCTCAAACAGACCACCGAATACCCGTTCAGTGAAACCATCCGATGGGAAGTAACACCGGAAAAGAATCGACAAAGATTCTCCATGCGCCTGAGAATACCCACATGGACCGGAAGCCAGTTTGTGCCCGGGGAGTTGTATCATTATATAAATAGTGCTCCTTCGGGCTGGATTGTAAAGGTAAATGGAAAAGAGATAAAAGCGGAGTTGAGAAAGGGTTTCGCCCTTATTGACCGTGTCTGGAAAAAGGGAGACATCATAGAATTGACGCTACCGATGCCGCTCCGCTACTCCAAATCAATCGAGCAGGTTGTCGCCAACGAAGGGCGTATCTGCCTCACCAGAGGTCCATTGGTCTATGCTGCCGAAGGGGTGGACAATAATGACGTGTTACCCAATCTGTTTATTACTGATAGGAACGGTCCTACTGACATCCTCACCCATACCGACGGATTAATGAATGGAATCCCCAAAGTGAAAATCCCTGCTTGGGAGAAAAGTGCAACAGGAAACAAGGCGATCAGCCTGTTCCTTTTGCCCTATTATGCCTGGAATAACAGGAATGACGGAAGTATGATGGTGTGGTTCCCTGAAAACGACACCATCCAACCCTATGGTCGTCCGCGACCGGTCGACAGATGAAAAATAGAGACAGCATGAGAAAAATAGGATTAACAATTCTCTCTTTATTTGTGATGGTTGTCATGGCAACGGCATCCAATCCTTCAGAAAGAAATTTGAGCGGTAATTATCTGAATAACAGACACCCTTTAGTAACAAAACCCTATATGGAATTACCCATCGGCAGTATCAAACCTTCCGGCTGGATGGAAGAGCAACTCAATCGGATGGTAACCGGAATGACAGGAGAGATGGACACCATTTACGAACAGGTGATGGGACCCCGTAACGGTTGGCTCGGAGGTGACGGAGATGTGTGGGAACGCGGTCCATACTGGATAGACGGATTACTTCCCCTGGCTTATATATTGGATGATAAAGAGTTGATCCCGTTTGGCTGTACGACACTCAGAATTACAGAGTTTCCTGTTAGAAATTAATTGAATAAACCTCCATAATTTCCTGAAAGCCAACCGCATATGCATGCAAAACAGGGCTAATTTAGAACCTGAGAATTACCGTTTCAGCACAGGTGGAGCAAGAGGAACCGTGACAGATGTATTTTTATATCACCCCTTGCGCCATCATCGCATCGGCCACCTTCATGAATCCGGCGATATTGGCTCCTTTCACGTAGTTGATATAATCCCCTGATTTACCGTGAGTCACACATTGTGTGTGGATATCACTCATGATCTGATGCAGCCACTTGTCAACCTCTTCATTGCTCCAGGAGATATGCATGGCATTTTGTGTCATCTCTAATCCCGAACAGGCAACACCACCTGCATTGACTGCCTTGCCGGGAGCGAAAAGGAGCTCATTCTCCAGGAAGAAGTCAACCGCTTCGGCAGTACAACCCATATTCGATACCTCGGCTACGAGCAATACCCCATTGTCTTTTAAACGTTTGGCATCCTCCAAGTTAAATTCGTTCTGAATGGCACAAGGCAAAGCAATATCGACTTTCAATTCCCACGGTTTCCTGCCGGGATAGAAAGTCGCATTCGGAAACTCCTCTGCATAAGGGGCCACCACATCATTTCCAGAAATACGCAACTCCAGCATAAAGTTGATCTTCTCGGGCGTATTTACGCCGTCCGGATCGTAGATATATCCATCGGGACCCGAAATTGCCACCACCTTGGCACCCAGCTCGGTTGCTTTGGTCACTGCTCCCCACGCCACATTGCCAAAACCGGAAACTGCCACACTCTTTCCCTGCAAGTCGATATTGTGCGTCTCACACATCTTCTGCACAAAATAGAGCGCCCCGAAGCCCGTAGCTTCCGGTCGAAGCCGCGACCCTCCAAATGAGATCCCTTTCCCGGTAAAGGTACCGGTATGTTCGCGCGCCAATTTCTTATACATACCAAACATATACCCTACTTCACGACCACCCACGCCGATATCGCCGGCCGGCACGTCGGTATCGGGACCGATATTGCGCCACAACTCCATCACGAAAGCTTGGCAAAAACGCATGATTTCCGCTTGGGAACGACCCTTGGGAGAAAAATCAGAACCTCCTTTACCACCCCCCATCGGAAGGGTAGTCAACGCATTTTTAAAAGTCTGCTCAAATCCCAAAAATTTAAGTGAAGACAAGGTAACCGAAGCATGAAAACGAATGCCTCCCTTATAAGGACCAATTGCACCGTTAAATTGTATCCGGTAACCAATATTTACATGCACCTTCCCATTATCGTCCACCCAAGGAACACGGAAAGTAAACACGCGATCAGGTTCCACTATCCGTTCAATAATGCCCGCCTTTTCAAATTCAGGATGTTGGTTGTACACCTCTTCAATCGATATCAACACCTCTCTCACAGCTTGAAGATACTCGGACTCACCCGGGTGCTTCGCCTCGAGTTGCGTCATAATGTCGTTCACTCTCGTATCTATATGGATTTTTTAAAGAAATTTTATCCGACAAAGGTATAGAAATTTTTGGAAAAATATATTTTGTGCCAACATTTAATTAAAAAAAATTGACGAGATTCAATGCTACAACCCCTCTCCAACCACTCACCATTAACCACTAACCACTAACCACTAACCACTAACCACTAACCACCAACCACCAACCACTAACCACTCACCACTAACCC